>JBBPYT010000211.1:0-8113 GCA_038199665.1 Hyphomicrobiales bacterium | reverse complement strand
CGCCAAACGGTAGGTGCCGGTGACGTCGTCGCGGCTGACGATCCGACCTTGAAACCGCACAGAGGGCCCAAGCTCGCTGCTCACGACCGAGCAGGCGATGGCAGGGGCCGCTTGGGCAAGGACGATGGCCGCACACATTCGAACGCTCCGCCTATTCTATGCCGATCAGCTCACCCAAGCTCTTCCGCATTCCGCTCGGGCTTGCCTGTCTTGCCAAATGTTCTGGAGGCACGACCGAAACGATCGTGCCTCCAGGGGACACCTGCATTCATCCCGACACCAAAGGTGGGACACTCGCGTCCCACCTCCGTGGACGTCAATGCTGCGTGACGGAAGCGGTGTTGTTTGAGCCGCTTTGGCCGTAGGTTGTAGAATTGTTGTTGCTCGTCTGGCTTATGGTGACCATATTGTTCAAGCCTGTTTGGCTTCCATGGGCGTTATTCGAGTTGCCCGTTTGCGTGATGTTGGCCGTCAGCATGGAACCGTTCTGAGAATAGTCGGCAAAGTTGAAGTCGCCGGTCTGAGATACGGTGGCCCCATTGTGATCGCCCACTTGGCTTCCGTTGGACGTGTTCCCTGTACCAAACTGCATGACGCTGGCCGTCAGCAGAAAGCCGTTCTGGGTGCTGGTGATCGTATTGGAAGCGCCACCGGTATCATCTTGCGTCGACATAAACGTGTTGGCTTGATTCTTGTTACGACCTCCCGAGAAGGTCTGAGTATTTGTCGCCTTGTTCAGTCCATTGCGCTGATTAATGGTCGCAACCGCAAAGCCGGTCTGGTTATTGGTGACGACCGAGTTCCCGGAATCGAGACCTGAGGCGGCGCCCTGGGTAACTATCAAGTCCGCCTGGCCGTTCTGAGTGTTGGACACGGTATCGTGGCCAGCGAAGCCGCCATTGGTTCCCTGACGGATGTCTGCCGAGCTGCGGGAGCCGGACTGCAGCGAGGTTACGCTGTTGCCGTACTCGCCTTCTGCATCACGGTGATCTGGGCGTGGTCGGAACTGCTATCTTGTGTGAGGTCGGCGCTGTTGCTTGTTCCGGAGGTGCCGCCATGACTAACGTCTCGATTTTGCTCAACGGTTGCCATACCATTAGTGCCATCTTGCTGCAGATTGACAACACCGTTGTCCGCCATGGCGCCGTGAGCAAACATGATGGCGGCGAAACTTGTCGAGAGAAGAAGGACCCGTCGCATTTTTTGACTCCTAATAGGACTTAAGCAAGCGTCTATCGGCACTGCTTGCCGCAACCATTCCAGTTAACGAAAGGTTAAGCAATAATCCGATTGCAGTATTTAACGAAAATTGTACAGATTCCGTGCGATTTGATTCTAGCGCGTAAAGGTTAATTCTGGCGCGGCGTCGCATATGGCTCCGCTAAAGCTTGCATGTAGAGGCAGCCAAATAATCGGACGACGTTTTTTGAACCGCATAATCTAAATGAGGTATGTACGGTTCAAATTCTGAGGATTAGTTTAAATGAGTTATGACGCTAAAAATCGGGATTCATCGATGTTTCCAATAGGCTTGAACGAAGACTAACGCGCGTTTCGCATCGTGTTGTTGCCCCTCGCTCCCCGGTTCCGACCCCGCTCGGTGGCTTCCCAAGCCGACGGCGGCGGCCGCCCACAGCGCTCCGGATCGGTCCTACCGCAAAGTTCGCGCGCAACAGCTGCGGAGGGCCGTTTGCAACCTTTCGTCGTTCCGAAAGCTCTGGTAAGTAGCGAGCGTGGCGTGAGGGTCCGACACACGTGCCGCGCGACAGCTCGGGTCCACGTCGTCTGGGAATGCGGCCTTGGCCGCCATGGGGGAGAGCGTTCCGATGTCAAAGCAGTTTCAGCGCCGCAGCAGTTGCCGAGAAGCCTGGGCCAAGGCTGGAGCGGGGGTTGTCGGCCTGATCTTGGCTTTGGGTGCCCAGGCACCGTTCGGGGCGGCGGCGGGCGAGACATCGGGGGCGGCTCCCGTGCCTGCCGGGACGCCGCCCGGACCTCGGCAACCTGTGGCCGCACCCGGAACCAATGCTCCGGGGCAGGCGTCCGCGCCCGCCCAGAGCGTCGATCCGGGCGTGCATCCAGCGTCGCGGTGCGATGCAGACTGCGTCAGGGCCAACAGCGATCGCGCCGTTCAGGCCTGCGCGCCGCGCATCGAAGCAGAGTCAGCCACCGATTTCGACTGGATCCAGCGTCCCATTCCGAGCATCTTTCAACAGGCCGAACAGGCATCCTCGAAAGACGCGATCGTGCGCTATCGCGGCGACTCGATCAGGTTTCAAACTCCGACGAAAGAGTGGATCCGGGTCACCTACGAGTGCGGCTACGATGTCGAGGTCCGTAAAGTTCAATTCATCAACATTCGGCCGGGTCGGCTAGACCGCCCCGCCGTAGCCTCAGCCACGCCCTCGACGAGCGCCAAGCCGGTTGCGGCCCGAACGCAACCGCCGCAGGTCGCGCAACAGCCAAGTCCCGGCGGCGAGGGTTCTCAGCCTGGTGCGCAAAACCCGCTGTCGACCCAGCAGGGCGGCCCGCAGATCGCGAAGGTCAGGCCGGGCCGCGTCGGCGAGCCGGGCCCGCTCGAGATCTATCAGCAGCCACCTCGCGTCAAATGAGCCTGTCACGCCCGAACCGAACGCCACGTTGGCAGAACTCTTCGCCAGAACTCGTCAAGTCCAACGAGCAAGCGTGTTAAAGGCACCTCCGACGTTTTCCAAGCCTATCGTCGGTCCCGCCGAGTTTCTGGGGGCTTGCGAGTTGCTGGGCTTTCCTACCATGGTCGTGGGGGCGAGCGGGCGGATATTGGGCAACAATAACCTGGTTCCAGCCCTGTTCGGTGCCGCATTCGGCACCGCCGGGGAGCAGATCACCCTGAGCAGCCTCCCGGCCGGCGAACGCCTGAGAAAGGCAATCGCCGAAGCAGCGCTCGGCATCAATGGTGCCGCCGCAATCGGACCCAGGATGCTGCCCCGCGACACCGGACGCCCGTTGATCGTGTATGTGACTTCATCCTCGACATACTTTGCCGACCAACAAGCCGAGCCTTCGGCGATCCTGGTGTTGATAGACCCGGACCAGGCGCGCGAACCTTCCCCCGCCTTTTTGCGCGAGGCTTTCCACCTTACGGCAGCCGAGACTGCCCTGACGATCTTGCTGTTCAGAGGTAAAAGCCTGAAGGAGATCGCGACTGTTCGCAACACGAGCATTGCAACGGTACGTGTCCAGCTTAGATCTGTTTTTGCGAAAACCTGTACGAACCGGCAATCGGAACTCGTGGCATTGCTGGCCAGGCTGCCTTCGTTCACGTAGCGGCACGAACGCAGCCCAGCGCCGCGGCGCTGCCCCGCGGGGCGCCGATGCCATGCGGCAAGCCTAGGCGGGCTTCAGCACGCTTCTGGACTCATCGATATCCGGTCACCCAGCCCCCTTTTTGGAAAACCCATGGGCATTGTCGCGGCCCCGGCACGGCCATATAACTAACCGGATAGTGAATAGCGCGGGTCCGTACGGCTGATCCGAGCAGTCCTCCGCCGCGGAGTCGCAGGATGAAGACGCAGGCAAGCGCGACCGGCACCCCTGGGGCCGCCAAGGCGAAGCGTCCGCCCGCGGCCGATACGCGCGCTCGCGCCGCCAGCGTTCCGGCAGCACGCCGGGTGCGCGATGCCGACGCGACCCGGGCCAGGATCCTCGAAGCCGCCAAGAAGGAATTCGCCAAGCTGGGCCTCGGCGGCGCCCGCGTCGACGTGATCGCAATGCGCGCCAAGGCCAACAAACGGATGATCTATCACTACTTCAAGGACAAGGACGATCTGTTCCGGGCGGTCCTCGAAGAGGTCTACGCCGACATCCGCACCATGGAAGCGAAGCTCGACCTCGATGCCCTGGAACCCGAGGCGGCGCTGCACGCGTTCCTGGCCTTTACCTGGACCTACTACCTCAAGCACCCCGAATTTCTTGCGCTCGTGAACAGCGCCAACCTGCACAAGGGCCGGCATCTGCTGAGGTCCGAGCGATTTCGCGAACTGCACATCGGCTTCGTGCCGTTGCTCGACCGCGTGCTCAAGCGTGGGGCGGCGCAAGGCGTGTTCCGCGAAGGCATCGATCCGGTCCACCTCAACATCACCATCGCGGCGGTCGGCTATTATTACCTCACCAACCGCTATACGGGATCGTTGATGTACGGGCGCGATCTCGTCGACCCGAAAGCCCTGGAGGAACGTCTCGCCTTCAACATGGATTCGATCTCGCGCATCGTGCGGCTTTGATCGAAAGGTCACAAGCCCAGCACGGCAATCGCCCGCAACGCTGGCAAACGCGTGTCATATGCGCTGAGAACTTGTTACGGGCTCGATCACTCCACCGCCATCGTGCCGACCTCGCCGACGATGGGCCGAAACCCCATGCGGTCGATCACGTCCGTTTGCGGGTCGATGCCCGGAGCGACTTCGACCAGCGCAATGCCTTCCGGGACAAGGCGGAACACCGCGCGCTCGGTGACGTAGAGCACCTCCTGCCCGGTCTCGCGCGCTCTGGCTCCGCTGAAGGTTATGTGCCGAACCTGATCGACGAGCTTCGGCACGCTGCCGTGGGTCCGGATGGCGAGCCGCCCGTCCTGCGCCGCGACCTCCAACCCCTTGGCTTCGAAGGTGCCGCAGAACACCACCTTGCGGGCGCCCTGGGTGATGTCGATGAAGCCGCCGGGCCCGACCAACAGCGGCCCGAACATCGACACGTTGACGTTCCCGGCGCCGTCGAGTTCGCCCATGCCGAGGAACGCGATGTCGACGCCGCCGCCGCTGTAAAAATCGAACTGGTCGAGCGAGGACACGATGGCCTGCGGGTAACGAGCCGCGCCGAACATCGCCCCATCGAGCATCCGGCCGTTGTGGATTCCCTGTTCGACCGAGCCCCAGAAGCTGTCGGCGAGGCCGCGTTCGGCCATGATGCCAGGGATGCCGCCCGGAATGCCGTAACCGAAATTGACCGATGTGCCGGGGCGGAGTTCGCGCGCCGCGCGCGCCGCGACGATGCGGCGGATGCCGGCCGGCACGTCGGGCTCGAAGGGTGCCTCGCCGGCCAGGACTTCGCCGCTGATGGCGGGATCAAAGTCGGCGATCTGGCATTGGCGCTGGGCCGGGTCGACCACCAGAGCATCGACCAGCACGCCGGGGATGCGGTTGAGCCGCGCCGGCACGAGATAGCGGTCCGATATGCCCTTCACTTGCACGAAAACCTTGCCGCCGCTGTTGCGGCCGGCCAGCGCCACCGCGTGGGCGTCGACGTCGACCGGTTCATGGCGGGTGGTGACGTTGCCGGACGGGTCGGCCAGCGACCCGCGCAGGATGGCGAAATCGATGTCGAGCGGCCGGTAGCGCAGGTAGGTCTTGCCGTCGAAGACCACGCGCTCGACGATGTCCTCGGTGGCCCGGCTGTTGATCTTGCCGCCGCCATGCAGCGGGTCGGCGAAGGTGCCGAGCCCGATATGGGTGAAGACGCCGGGCCGTCCGGCGCCGATCTCGCGAAACAGCGTCATGATCACGCCGGCCGGCAGCGAATAGGCCTCGATCTTGTTTTCGGCCGCGAGCCGCTGCATGGCCGGCGACCAGGACCAGTGGCCGCCGATGACGCGTTTCACCAACCCCTCATGCGCCAGCCGGCCGAGGCCCGAGCCGCCCCCATCCCCGATGCCGAGCGCGTGAACCACGCTCAGGTCGCGCGGATGCCCGGTTTCCTTGAAGCGCTTTTCGATGGCGGCCAGGATGGTGTCGGCTTCGAGCATGCCGCCGCCATTGCCCGAAACGGCCAGTGTCGCGCCGTCGAAGATCGAGGCGGCCGCAGCCTCGGCGGACATGACCTTGGCCGAGGCGTCGAATGGACTCACGGGTGCCGTTCCTTCCCAGTTTAGGCGGCTCGACGCGATGCCGCTTGACGCGATGCCGCGGAAGCTCTTATGGAATAACCAGATAGTTACTTACAAGACTCTGGCCGGCTCGGCAAGCACGGCTTGGGGCTGGCGCAACATCACCGGGGAACACGCCATGCGCCTCGACGAAACCCACGAGGAGATCCGTCGCACGACGCGGCGCTTCGCCGACGCGGTGATCCGTCCCGAGGCCGCGGCGCTTGACCGCGACGAGCATTTCCCTGTCGACATCTACGCACAAATGGCAGAGCTCGGCCTGTTCGGAATCACCGTGCCGGCAGAGCAGGGCGGGGCGGGACTCGACGCTCTGGCCTATGCGCTGGTGATGGAGGAATTGTCGCGCGGCTACGCTTCGGTCGCAGACCAATGCGGGCTCTACGAATTGATCGCCACCTTGCTTTGGGTCCATGGCACGCCAGAACAGCAGCGCCGCTGGATGGGGCCTTTGCTGCGCTTCGAGCGGCGGCCGGCCTATTGCATCACGGAAGCGGGAGCCGGTACCGACGTGTCCGGCATCACGACGAGTGCGGAGAGGACCGGGGAGGGTTGGCTGTTGTCCGGGTCCAAGCTGTGGATCCATAACGCGCCGGTCGCCGACGTCGGCTTCGTGCTGGCCCGCACCGACAAGGCTGCCGGCAAGCGCGGCATGAGCATCTTCATCGTCGAGCTCGACCGGGATGGCGTTTCGCGCGGACCGAGGGAGCACAAGATGGGCCAGCGCGCATCCCCCGTCGGCGCGCTTCACTTCGACGCTGTGGCTTTGCCTCCGGATGCGCTGCTCGGTCCCGAGGGGAGGGGGTTCCCCATGATGATGAGCGTGCTCGACAAGGGACGCATCGGCATCGCGGCGCTGGCGGTCGGCATCGCCCAGGCGGGGCTCGAAGCGGCGCTCGATTATGCCCGCACGCGGCGCCAGTTCGGCCGTCCGATCGCCGAGTTCCAGGGCCTGCAATGGATGCTGGCCGATATGGCCAAGGACATCACGGCTGCCAGGCTCCTGGTGCATCACGCCGCCGCCGCCTTCGACAGCGGAGAACAGGCCACCATGGCCTGTTCCATGGCGAAGTGCTTCGCTAGCGATGTTGCCGTGGCCCAGACCGCCCAAGCGGTGCAGATTTTCGGGGGCAGCGGCTACATCCGGGGTTTCGAGGTGGAGCGGCTCTACCGCGACGCCAAGATCACGCAGATCTATGAGGGAACCAACCAGATCCAGCGTTCGATCATCGCGCGCGAATTGTTGGGGAAGGGGGCAGCCTGATGTCGTCCGGGGTAGGCGTCGATGCGGCAGCCCGGCCCGTCGCCCTTGTCACCGGCGCGCGGCGCGGCATCGGCCGCGCGATCGCCACGCTCTTCGCCTCGAGCGGCTTCGATCTGGCACTCGCCGACCTCGACGAGGGGGCGGAACTGCAGCAGGTGGCGGCTTTGTGCCGTGAAGCGGGTGCTCGGACCGAGGCGTTCGCCTTCGATCTGGCCGCCGTAGAACGCCATCCGGCCTTCGTGAAGGCGGTGGAAGCGGCGCTCGGCACCGTGGATTGCCTCGTCAACAACGCCGGCGTGCCGGTGATGGCGCGCGGCGACCTCCTCGATGTCAGCCCCGAAAGCTTCGACCGCTGCATGGCCGTGAACACGCGGGGTACCTTCTTCCTCACTCAAGCCGTGGCGAAAGCGATGCTGGCGCGCCCCGTGCCGCGGCATCATCGCTCGATCGTGACCGTCAGTTCGTCGAACGCGGTCATGGCCTCCGTGCAGCGCGGCGAATATTGCGTGTCCAAGGCCGGGCTCTCCATGGGCAATACGCTCTTTGCCCTCCGGTTGGCCGACCACGGCATCGGGGTCTACGAGCTCCAGCCGGGGCTGATCGCGACCGAGATGACGGCGCCTTCCAGGGCCCGCTACGACGCTCTGGTCGAGCAGGGCGGCACCGCCGTCCGCCGCTGGGGCGCGCCCGGCGACGTGGCGCGCGTGGCGCTGACGGCGGCGCAAGGGCTCCTGCCTTATACGGTCGGCCAGGCGATCCGCGTCGACGGCGGCCTCATGGTGCCGAAGTTCTGATTCGTTGAACATTTTGATCCCGATTTGCGAGACCGCTTACCTCCCCGATGTTCGGCGCCACGAATGCAAGGGTTGCAAAATCCTTCTTAACGGGGTTCTGGTTCCATACCGCCGTTCGGACTGAGGTTTCGAGTGCTGCAGGAT
>JBBPYT010000210.1:0-8088 GCA_038199665.1 Hyphomicrobiales bacterium | reverse complement strand
TGCCTCCGTAGAGCGCGTAGCCGGGCCTTACAAGATCGAGAACGGGATGTTGCGGAAGGAAGATGCCGGACGAATTCGCCAGCGATGCCGAAAACTGGCGCAGGGAGCGCTCGCGCGCATGTTTGAACCGGGCGATTTGCCTCGCATTGACGGTATCGCCCGGCAGCTCCGCCGACATCAGATGGCTCATCACCAGGTCGACGCGGGCCGACACCAGCCTCTGTTGCGGCAACAGCCGAGCTTCCTCGATGGGGAAGCCCAACCGGTTCATGCCCGTATCGACATGGAGTGCACAGCGAACTGGCTCCTGGGCATGGAGGGGCGCGAGCGCGCGCTCCCACGCCACGAGTTCTTCCATGGAGCCGATGACTGGCGCTAGGGCGAAGTCGAGATAGTCCGCCATCGGGGCGGCTTCGGGGTGGAAGCCGTTGAGAACGAAGATGCGACCGTCGTATCCGGCGTTCTGCAGGGCGACCCGCGTAAGCCGGCCCTCCGAAACATGGGCCGTGAAGAAGGTGCGGCACCCCGAACGGGCGAGAGCCGGTACGACCTCGCCGGCGCCGAGCCCGTAGGCATCGGCCTTGACCGCGGCAGCGCATTCGCTCGGCGAGGCACGCGCCGCAAGCTGCCGCCAGTTATCCGCGACCGCTTCGAGATCGATCGTCAGAACGGCAAGCGCATCGCCAGGAGAACCGCAGGCTCCCGGTGCCGAACCGGATAGGGCCTCGGTCACAGCCGCTCCGGCAGGCTGTCTTCACGGGCGAGGTTGGAGAATCGGGTCACTTCCGCGTCGAACTGCAACTCGACCATTCCGGTCGGCCCGTGACGCTGCTTACCGATAATGACTTCCGCGCGGCCGTGGGCCCGTTCGATATCGGCGAGCCAGGCCGTGAATTCCTCCGTGCCTTCCCGCGGCTGCTTGTTCTTCAGGTAATATTCTTCCCGGTAGACGAACATGACGACGTCGGCATCCTGCTCGATCGATCCTGATTCACGCAGGTCGGACAATTGCGGGCGCTTGTCCTCGCGCGATTCGACCTGGCGGGAAAGTTGCGACAGCGCAACCACCGGCACGGACAATTCCTTGGCCAGAGTTTTCAATCCAGTGGTGATTTCGGTCAGTTCCTGGACCCGATTGTCGGCGCGTTTCGAGCTCGAAAGCAGCTGAAGGTAGTCGACCACGAGCAGATCGAGCCCTCTTTGGCGCTTGAGACGCCGGGCGCGGGCAGTCAATTGCGCGATCGACAGGCCGCCGGTCTGGTCGATGTAGAACGGCACGGTCTGCATCTGCCGCGCCGCATCGGTGATGAGATGAAAGTCGTTGTCCGAAATATCGCCGCGCCGAATCCGGTAGGAAGCGACCCCCGATTGTTCGGCGATGATACGGGTCGCCAACTGCTCGGCCGACATCTCGAGCGAGAAGAAGCCGACGATTCCCCCATTCGTCGTGGCGTGCGTACCGTCCGGCTTGACTTCGAACCGGTAAGCCTTGGCGATGTTGAACGCGATATTGGTCGCGAGAGCGGTCTTTCCCATGCCGGGGCGACCGGCAACGATCACGAGATCCGAGGGCTGCAATCCGCCGAGCGACCGATCCAAATCGGTCATGCCGGTTGAAATTCCGGAAAGCTTGCCGTCCCGCTCATAGGCCCTTGCGGCGACATCGATCGCCGTCGTCAGCGCGTCGGAAAAGCGCTGGAAGCCGCCGTCGTAGCGTCCACTTTCGGCAATTTCGTAGAGCCGCCGTTCGGCCTCTTCGATCTGCGCGCGCGGCGGATGATCGACAGGGGCATCATAGGCGACGTTGACCACCTCTTCGCCAATGGAAATGAGGCCGCGCCGCAGAGCCAGGTCGTAGATCATGCGACCGTAATCGGCTGCATTGATCACCGTCGTGGCTTCGGCCGCGAGGCGTGCGAGATACTGGGGCAAGGTGAGGCCGCCGAGGTCGTGCTCTCCGAGAAAAGTCTTCAGGGTGATCGGGGTGGCAATTTTGCCGCCGCGAATCAGCGAAGCGGCGATCTCGAAAATCCGGCGGTGAATCTCTTCAGAGAAGTGTTCCGGCTGAAGGAAGTCGGACACGCGATCGAAGGCGTCGTTGTTGACCAGGATGGCGCCGAGAAGCGCCTGCTCGGCTTCGATATTGTGAGGTGCAACTCGGAAGCTTTCGGGATGCTCGAGCATCTGCGGCCCGCCCGACCGACGTTGAAGTGTTTCAATGGTCGCCATTGATCGCAGCCCCCAAGGTCATCCTCGCAGCAATAAGGGGCGTCGGCACGCCGGCCGGCACGCAAGCCTCACGGCCCCTCGCGGCTCAAAGGAGGTTTTCTAATACGTGGAGAAGGCCAGTACCACGAAGATCGCCGCATAATTCCCAAACGGATCCAGCCCGTGGCATTTCGGACAACAGCGGGCTCCGATCGTTTGTACCGACTCGGCCGATCCCCCTTGCACCCGGGAGGGGCCGCCGTTATAAGCCGCCCCATTCCACACGCGGATTACAGCGACCCTGCTCTAAGGGCCGCTCCGGTGGCTGGCGCGGCATAAAGGCCGGGCTGGCCGGATTATTCGCGGAGGCACCAACCGGAGAACGGAAGCAAAAATGTCGTTACCCGATTATAGCATGCGCACGCTCCTCGAAGCCGGCGCGCATTTCGGCCACCAGTCGCATCGGTGGAACCCGAAGATGGCACCCTTTATCTTCGGCACGCGCAACAACATCCACATCATCGATCTGGCCCAGACGGTGCCGCTTCTGCATCGCGCGCTCCAGGCGATCTCGGACACCGTCGCGCGGGGCGGCCGCGTGCTTTTCGTCGGCACCAAGCGGCAGGCCTCCGAGCCGATCGCCGATGCCGCCAAGCGGTCGGCACAGTATTACATCAATGCGCGATGGCTCGGCGGCATGCTGACCAACTGGAAGACGATTTCGGCTTCGATCCAGCGTTTGCGCAAGGTCGACGAAACCTTGAACGGCGGCGCCCAGGGGTTGACCAAGAAAGAGCGCCTGATGATGGGGCGTGAGCGCGACAAGCTCGAAAAGGCGCTCGGCGGAATCAAGGACATGGGCGGCGTACCCGACCTGATTTTCGTCATCGACACCAACAAGGAGCAGTTGGCCATCAAGGAAGCCAGCCGCCTGGGTATCCCGGTGGCGGCGATCGTTGACACCAACTGCGACCCTGACGGCATCGCCTTCCCGATCCCGGGAAACGACGATGCGAGCCGGGCGATTCTCCTGTATTGCGACCTCGTTTCGCGCGCCGCGATCGACGGCATTTCGCGCAGCCAGGGCGCCCTGGGGGTTGATGCCGGGGCCAGGGAGGTTCCAGTGGCGGAACCAGCCCTCGACACCAGCATGGCTCCGACCGAGCCCGAGGCGCCCGCTGGGCTGGAAGCTGCTGCCGAGCTGGAAACGCCGGCGGAGCAGTTCGAGCTGCTGAGCGCACCGCGGGGGGCGCCGGACGATATGTCGAAACTGGCCGGAATCGGTCCGCAGGTCGTGCAGAAGCTGAACGATGCCGGCATCTTTCATTACTGGCAGCTCGCTGCAATGAAGCCGGAAGACGTCGCGCAGATCGACCGCGATCTCAAGCTCAGCGGCCGTATCGAGCGCGACGGATGGGTGCAGCAAGCGCGCGATCTTCTTGCCGCCGTTTGAGCGATTGCTTTCCGGAGGTGGCCTGGTGAGGCTGACAATCGTTCAGCGGGTCAACGGAGAGTCATGATTTTCGGACGCGGTCGGTAGGTAAGGCGAATGCGCCGCTCCGCCGACTGTCGATTGTTCGATCGGAAATCGGTCGAATTACGTCAGGTTGCATTTTTGTAGCGGGTTCGAAATTCCATCCGCCAGGAATGCGTATTCAGGGAAAGCACGCATGGCCAATGTCACTGCGGCGATGGTCAAGGATCTTCGTGAGAAGACCGGCGCCGGTATGATGGACTGCAAGAACGCTCTCAACGAAGTGCAGGGCGACATTGAAGCGGCGGTCGATTGGCTGCGCAAGAAGGGCTTGTCCAAGGCCGCCAAGAAGTCGGGCCGTGTCGCGGCCGAAGGTCTAGTCGCTGCGGCGGTCGGCAACCGTAGGGGTGTGCTGGTCGAAGTCAATTCCGAAACCGATTTCGTTGCACGGAACGCAGATTTTCAGAAATTGGTCAAGAACATAGCTTACGTGGCGCTGGACCGGGGCGGCGACGTGGATGCACTTTCGGCTGGCCCCTATCCGGGCGGCGGAACCGTCTCCGAAGCCCTCGGCAACGCCATTGCGACGGTGGGCGAGAACATGACGCTGCGCCGTGCTGCGGGCCTTGAGGTGCAGCAGGGTGTGGTTGGCCACTACGTCCACGGTTCCATCGGTGACGGACTTGGCAAGATCGCCGTGATCGTCGGCCTCGACTCCTCAGGCAGTCCTTCGGCACTCGCTGCGCTTGGGCGGCAGGTTGCGATGCATATCGCCGCCTCGAGCCCGCTAGCCCTCGATGCCGTGTCGCTGGATGCCGCGACCGTGGATCGGGAAAGGGCCGTGCTGGCGGAAAAAAACACCGGCAAGCCGACCCATGTTCTGGAAAAAATCGTCGAGAGCGGCCTCAAGACTTACTACAAGGAGGTCAGCCTGGTCGATCAAAGCTATGTGCACGACAACGCAAAAACCGTGGCGCAGGCGCTGAAAGAAGCGGAGAAGACCGTCGGGGCAGCCATCACGATCACCGGCTTCGTCCGCTTCGCTCTCGGCGAGGGCGTGGAGCGGCCCGTTAGTCCGGATTTCGCGACCGAAGTCGCCAGCATGGTGTAGCGGCCCTTCGATGCGCACGACAACCCAGCCGAGCAGCGGGAGCTTGGATCGTATCCGAGGGCACTCGGTCATCGACGCGGAGGGCGGCATTTTCGGTGCCGCCCTTTATTTTTGAGCGGTCGTCCCCCTGGTCGCGACGGCAACAGATCAGCAATCATGGAAGAAGGGACAGCTCATGACCTCCGGAAGTGGTGCAGGCATGTTCAGGCGCGTCGTTGTAAAGCTGTCGGGAGAAGCACTGACGGGACCTGATGCGCACGGCCTGCATGCGCCGACCGTCGCGCGGATCGCCTCGGATCTCGTCGATGCTGTCGAAACCGGCGTAGAATTGGCCGTCGTCGTCGGCGGCGGAAACTTCTTTCGCGGAATCCAGGGTGCAAACAAGGGCATCGAGCGGGCCCGCGCCGATTCCATCGGCATGCTGGCGACCGTGATGAATGCTCTTGCCATCGAGGCCGCAGTCGAGGCGGAGGGGTTTCCGGCGCGGGCCTTGTCCGCCGTGCCGATGCCCTCGGTATGCCAGCCTTACTCCCGGCAGGCGGCGCTCCATCACCTCGCCAAGGGCAGGATCTGTGTGCTGGCCGGGGGCACCGGCAACCCCTTCTTCACGACCGACACGGGCGCCGTGCTGCGCGCTGCCGAACTGTCCGCCGACGTGGTCATGAAGGCGACACAGGTGGACGGCGTCTATTCGGCCGATCCTAAACTGGACGCCGATGCCGAGCGTTACGAGAAGTTGACCCATGGCGAGGCGATACACAGAAGCCTCGCCATCATGGACACTGCGGCCTTCGCCCTGGCACGCGAAAACCAGATCCCGATCATCGTCTTCTCGATCCTTGTCGAAGGGGCGATACGCGCCGCCCTCGAGGGCAATGGGCGGTTCACCCTCGTGATGCCCTGATCCCGGCTAAACTTGGCGGCGCATCGACGATTGCGCATGCTAACGCGATAGGCCTCATGCTAAAAGGGTCCCGCTTTAATCTCGGGATCGGGTTTTCGTCAGGAACGATCGACGGACCAAACCTAATCGATGGATCTTCATTGTGAGCGCAGAATTCGACGTCGGCGAACTCAAACGCCGCATGCAGGGTGCGATCCAGACTCTCCGGCACGAGTTGACGGGCTTGCGAACGGGCCGGGCCAGTGCAGCGCTGGTGGAGCCCGTTCAGGTCCAAGCCTACGGCCAAAGCATGCCCCTCAATCAGGTCGCCAGCATCACCGTGCCGGAAGCACGCACGCTTTCGGTGCAGGTCTGGGATAAGGGAATGGTCAGCGCGGTGGACAAGGCAATCCGGGACGCCAATCTGGGCCTTAGCCCCGTCGTCGAAGGCCAGATTCTGCGGCTTCGCATCCCCGAGCTGAACGAGCAACGCCGCCGTGAAATGGTAAAACTCGCCCACAAATACGGCGAGGAAGCGCGCGTTGCGGTCCGTCACGTGCGCCGGGACGGAATCGATCGCCTGAAAAAGCTGCTGAAGGACCGATCCCTCTCGGAGGACGACGAAAAGCGATTCGAAGGCGAGGTGCAGAAAGCCACCGATCACGCGGTGATCGAGGTCGACGGCATTGTCGAGGCGAAAGAAAAAGAGATCATGCAGGTATAGGTGGCGGACGGGACGGTTCGGCACCCGGGAATTGGGATAAGGTACAGCATGGATGGTGATGAGGCTCGCACTCGAACCTTTGATGCGCGCGATCTGAACGAACGCAGGGCGGTCCCTATCCATGTCGGCATCATTATGGACGGCAACGGGCGGTGGGCAGCGGCGCGCGGTCTGCCGAGGTTTGAAGGTCACCGCCGGGGCGTCGAAGCTCTGCGGCGAACCGTTCAGGCCGCCATCGACCTGGGGATACGCTACCTCACCGTTTACAGCTTTTCCTCTGAAAACTGGACACGTCCCCACGAGGAGGTGTCCGACCTCATGGGCCTTCTCAAGCGGTTCATTCGCAAGGACTTGGCCGAGTTGCACCGCAACGGGGTGCGGGTGCTCATTATCGGGGAGCGGGAAGGCCTCGCTCCCGATATTCGAGCCCTGCTGGGCGAAGCCGAGGATCTGACTCGCGGCAACGAAGGCCTGCAACTGGTCGTCGCCTTCAATTACGGCGGTCGCCAGGAAATCGCCGCCGCCGTGCGGCGCATCGCGTTCCGTGTGCAGTCCGGCGAAATTTCGCCGGCAAGCGTGAACGCGGATCTCATCGCTGCCCACCTCGACACTGCGGGCATTCCCGATCCGGACCTGATCATCCGGACCTCGGGCGAGCAGCGCCTGTCGAATTTCCTGATGTGGCAAACCGCCTATTCGGAATTCGTGTTCCTGCCGGGACATTGGCCCGATTTCGACCGCGATTGCTTGGAAAGCGCATTGGCGGCCTACAAGTCACGCGAACGTCGCTTCGGCGGCGTCCTTCCGGAGAATGTCCAACGCAAGGTGAAGACGGCTCTATGACGGGCCTTGCCCACGAGCCGCGACCGAACGTCGCCTCGCCTGCCCCCGGCAAGCATGTTGGCTGGAGCGAACTCGGGCCGCGGATTGCCTCGGGCGTGGTCCTGATGATTGCGGCTCTCGTGGTCACGCTGCTCGGCGGTCACCCATTCAATCTGTTCTGGCTCGCGGCCGCCCTTGCGATTTTATGGGAATGGCAGGGGCTGATCGGCCGGACACGGCGTTTCGGCCATTTCGGGATTGGCGCCGTCGCGCTCGCCGGTGCGACGGCCTTCGCGGCTGGAGGGCTGCCGGAATATTCGCTATTGCTGCTGGCCGCCGCGGCCATTGCGCTGGCCTGGTGTGCCGCACCCGGCAAGCGCCTCATGTCAGCCGCAGGGGTGCTTTACGCCGGAGCTCTGGTTTCCGCCGTGTGCATCCTCAGGAGCTCCTTTCCTAATGGAATGGAAGCCATCCTATGGCTGTTCGCGGTCGTCTGGGGAACCGACAGCATGGCTTTTTTCGGCGGTCGCCTGATCGGAGGCCCGAAGCTGTCGCCGCGGTTTTCCCCCTCCAAGACGTGGTCGGGCTTCGTTGTCGGAGTCGTATCCGGCAGCCTGTTCGGCTGGGCGATTTCTCCGTATCCGGCGAGCGCATCCACCATGGTGGCCCTCGGGCTTTTGGCCGGAGCGCTCGCACAAGGTGGAGATCTCTTCGAATCGGCCTTGAAGCGCCGTTCCGGGGTCAAGGACGCGAGCGGTCTTATTCCCGGACACGGAGGTGTCATGGACCGACTCGACGGGTTTATTGTCGCCTCGGTCTTTGCTGCCTGTTTGGGCGTCTGGCGGTTCGGTGTCGGATCGGCCGGC
>JBBPYT010000209.1:0-7114 GCA_038199665.1 Hyphomicrobiales bacterium | reverse complement strand
GGACGGATCGGCAGCCGGAACCCCGCTCGCGACGCTTCGACCGCCGAAGCTATCGGACGAGCCGATGACAATTCAATGGTGTATCAGATCCAAGCCGGTCTTTGAACACCCCGCCACGAACCATTGATTGTGCCGCGGCGATGCTTGCGTCATCGGGACACGCGGGTTGCGGTCCCATGGTTCGCCGATGCAAAAATAGACTACAACGGTCGCTGTGGAAGGCTCAGGCCGCCGCGCTCGGTGAGGACGGGTGATCATGCATCTCGATCCGCTGTTTCTATCGCGCCTGCAATGGGCCTGGGTCATCGCCTGGCACATTCTGCTTCCGGCTTTCACGGTGGGACTTGCATCCTACATCGCAGTGCTCGAAGGCCTGCATCTCATCACCAGGCAGGAGATCTATTTTCGAATCTCGCGGTTCTGGACCAGGATCTTCGCCGTTTCCTTCGGCATGGGGGTCGTTTCGGGCATCATCATGCCGTTCCAGTTCGGCACCAACTGGTCGCGCTTTTCGGACGCCGCCGCGAACGTGATCTCGCCGATGCTGGCCTATGAAGACCTCATGGCCTTCTTTCTCGAGGCCAGCTTCCTCGGCATCCTGCTGTTCGGGCGCAACCTCGTGCCCCGCTGGGTGCATTTCTTCGCGGCCTGCATGGTGGCGCTCGGCACGCTGTTCTCGACCTTCTGGATCCTGGCGGTGAATAGCTGGATGCAGACGCCGGTGGGCTACGAAATCAAGGACGGCCGCTTCTTCCCGACCGACTGGGTCGCCATCGTCTTCAACCCGTCCTTCCCGTATCGCCTCGCCCATACGGTGACGGCCTTCTACGTCACCACGGCCTTCGTGGTGCTCGGGGTCGGCGCCTACCTGGTACGAACCCGAACTTTTCCGAGCGAGTCGAAGCTCATGGTCCGGATGGCGCTGAACATCCTGGTCATCCTGGTTCCGCTGCAGATGGTGCTCGGCGACATGCACGGGCTGAACACCCGCGAATACCAACCCGCCAAGCTCGCGGCGATCGAAGGGGACTGGGACACCACGACACCGACGCCGCTGACCCTGTTCGGCATCCCGAACCAGACCGCCGAGCGCAATGATTACGCGATCGAGATCCCCTATCTGGGCAGTATCCTGCTGACCCATACCCTGAGAGGCGAGATCAAGGGGCTGAAGGACTTCCCGCCGGATCAGCGTCCTCCCGTGTGGCCGGTGTTCTTCGGCTTCCGCATCATGGTCGGCATCGGCTTCATCATGCTCGGAACCGTGTTGGCCGGATGGTACCTGCGCCTGCACCACCGGCTGTTCGAGACCGCCTGGTTCCTGCGGCTCTGCCAATGGGTCGCGCCGCTCGGCTTTTTGGCCGTGCTGGCCGGCTGGACCACGACCGAGGTCGGGCGCCAGCCGTGGACCATCTATGGCCTGTTCCGCACGGCGCAATCGGTCTCCCCGTCCCTGACGGGCCACGATGTCCTGGTCTCGCTCATCGCCTATATGGCGGTCTACCTCGTGATGTTCCCGGCCGGCATCATCGTCATGGCCGGCCTGGTGCGGTCCGGCCCCCAAGAGGAAACCGCCCAAGACAGCAAGCCTGTCGAAGGCTTCCAGCATCCGGCACCGGCCGGGGCACCGGCCCAGCCACCGGCGGAGTGAATCACGATGGGCGGCGGACTCCTCGACCTCGTTCCCATATGGACCGGCATCATCGCGCTGGGGGTTTTCCTTTACGTGCTGCTCGACGGCTTCGACCTCGGCGTCGGAATGCTGTACGGCTTCGCGCCCGAGCAGCACAAGCGCACGGTGATGAATTCGATCGCCCCGATCTGGGATGGCAACGAGACCTGGCTGATCCTCGGCGGCGTGGCGCTGCTGGCGGTTTTCCCGCTGGCTTTCGCCATTATCATCCCGGCGGTCTATTTCCCGATCCTGGTGATGCTGCTGTCGCTGGTGTTCCGCGGCGTCGCCTTCGAGTTCAGGTTCAAGCAGCCTTGGATCGTGCGGATGTGGTCCTGGGGCTTTTGCGCCGGTTCGGCGCTGGCGACGTTCTCGCAAGGCTGCGTGCTCGGCGCCTTCATCCAGGGTTTCAAGGTCGAGGGGCGCAACTTCGCCGGCACCTCCATGGACTGGCTGACGCCGTTTTCGGTGCTGACCGGCGTCGCGCTGATGCTCGGCTACGGGCTGCTCGGCGCCGGCTGGCTGATCATCAAGACCGAAGGGGAATTGCGGGCCTGGGCGCGCCGCATGGGGAAGATCTGCTTCTTCGGCGTGCTGGTCGCGGTCGCCATGGTCAGCATCTGGACGCCGCTGCAGGACCCGGCCATTGCCCAAAGGTGGTTCGGCTGGCCGCAGATGCTCCTACTCGCGCCGGTGCCGATCATCACCGCATTGCTGGCCTGGCTCGAATGGCGCGCGCTCGACGGCTTCGGCCCCGACCCCCTGCCCTTCGCGGGCGCCATGGGGCTGTTCTTCATGTCCTACACGGGCATCGCCGTGAGCTTGTGGCCGATGCTGGTGCCGCGGCACTATACGCTTTGGGAATCCGCTTCATCGGAAGGAACACAGGCCTTCCTGCTCATCGGCACCCTGTTCCTGCTGCCCATCATCCTGATGTACACGGGCTGGTCCTACTGGGTCTTCCGCGGCAAGATGCGCGGGGATATCGGGTATCACTAGACAGCGGTCGGGGCTTGCCACAGTGTGCGGGTCGCTGCCAACCATGATACGTAAACGGACGCCTTGCCGTGGATGGCCGTGACGCACGGCCATGACGCCGTCCCAACGATCTTGCCATGCCTCTCCCCCTCCCCTTTGCCAAGATGAACGGCGCCGGCAACGAGATCCTCGTGGTCGACGAGCGTGGGCGGCCGCCGACCATGACGGGCGAGGAGGCGCGCCGGATCGGCCAGGGCCACTTCGCCTTCGACCAGATGATGGTGCTGAGCGACGCCGACCGGGCCGGAGTCGACGCCGCGGTGCGCATCTACAACACCGACGGCTCGGGGGCGGGCGCCTGTGGCAACGGCACCCGTTGCGTCGCCTGGTTCATGCTGCGGGACAGCGATCGCGATACGCTCACGCTGGAAATCGACGGCACGAAAGTTCTGTGTCGCCGGGACGCCGCGGCCGTCTTCACCGCTGATATGGGTGTCCCAAGCTTCGACTGGCG
This sequence comes from Hyphomicrobiales bacterium, assembly GCA_038199665.1. Classification (GTDB taxonomy): domain Bacteria; phylum Pseudomonadota; class Alphaproteobacteria; order Rhizobiales; family Beijerinckiaceae; genus Lichenihabitans. The sequence goes on along the minus strand of JBBPYT010000209.1, from coordinate 3,950 downwards.
CGACATCCCGCTGCGCGAAGCCGCCGATACCCAAGCCGTGCCGCTCGGCGCCGTGCTGGCCGAATTCGGCCTCGAAGCTCCGGCCGCCGTCAGCATGGGCAACCCGCATGCCGTGTTCCTCGTGCCGGACGCGTCTGCCATCGACCTCGCGGCGCTCGGGCCGCGTCTCGAACACCATCCCATGTTCCCCGAGCGAGCCAATATTTCCTTCGCCGAGATGCGGGGGCGGGGCCGCATCCTGCTCCGGGTGTGGGAGCGCGGCGCGGGGGCCACGCGAGCCTGCGGATCGGCCGCCTGCGCGGCGCTCGTAGCGGCGGCCCGGCTTGGGGTAGCGGATCGCCGCGCCACGGTGGCTCTGCCGGGCGGCGATCTCGTGATCGCGTGGCAAGACGACGGCCACGTCCTGATGACCGGCCCGGTGGAACTCGAGGAAGAGGGCCATCTGCCCGCTCTGCCGGTCGAGGTGTCGGCGTGAGCCAGGATACCAGCCGCGTCGATGTCCTGACCTTCGGTTGCCGGCTCAACATCGTCGAGTCCGACGCCATGCGGGCGGCGGCCCTCGCGGCGGGGCACGACAACCTCATCGTGGTCAATACCTGCGCCGTGACCGCGGAGGCGTCCCGCCAGGCCCGTCAGGCCATCCGGCGGGCCAAGCGGTCGCGGCCGGGGGCCCGCATCGTCGTCACCGGCTGCGCGGCCGAAATCGCAGGACCGCGGTTTGCCGCGATGCCCGAGGTGGACGAACTCGTCCCCAATGCGCGCAAGTCGGCCCCGGAAACCTGGAAGCGGCCCGGCCTCGCTGCGCTGCCGAGACCCGGAGCGGATGCTGCCCGCGCGCACACCCGCGGATTCGTCGAGATCCAGAACGGCTGCGACCACCGCTGCACCTTCTGCGTGATCCCGTTCGGGCGCGGCCAGTCGCGCTCGGTCGCGCCGGACCTGGTGGTCGCGAGCGTCCGGCAGGCTCTCGCGACCGGCGCGCGGGACATCGTGCTGACCGGGGTCGACATCACGTCCTATGATGCGGACGGCCTGCACCTGGGCGGCCTCGTCAAGAGGTTGCTGAGGGAGGCTCCTGACCTCGAGCGGTTGCGTCTGTCCTCGATCGACTGCATCGAGGCGGACCGCGACCTCCTCGGCGTGGTCGCGTCCGAACCGCGCTTCATGCCCCACCTGCATCTGTCGCTGCAATCGGGATCGGACCTCATCCTGAAGCGCATGAAGCGCCGGCACGGGCGCGCCGACGCCATCGCCCTATGCCGCCGCTTGCGCGACCTGCGGCCCGACATGGTGTTCGGCGCCGACATGATCGTCGGGTTCCCGACCGAAACCGACGCCCATTTCGCCGACACGCTGGCGCTGGCGGGCGAGTGCGGGATCACGCATCTTCACGTCTTCCCCTATTCGCCGCGTCCCGGAACGCCCGCCGCGCGCATGCCGGCGATCCCCGGCGACATCGTCAAGCACCGCGCGGCCCGGCTCCGCGCCGCGGGCGATGCCGCACTGCGCCGTCATCTCGACGCGCAGGTCGGCCGCGTCCTGCACGTCTTGACCGAACGGGGCGGGCGCGGTCGAGCCGAGGATTTCACTGCCGTGCGCCTGAGCGACACCGAGCCCAACCTGCTGGTCGAGGTCGCCATTGCGAGCCATGACGGGCGCGAGCTTCGGGGCAGCGCGGCCTAGCTCAGGCGCGAATCGCCCGGATCAGCGATCCACCATCGCCATCTGGCGCTCGTTGTAGCGCGGGCCGGCCACATTTTCGGGCGGCAAGGCCGCGTCGAGGATCTCCATCTCTTCGGCGCTCAAGGCGATGTCGGCCGCCGCGACATTCTCGTCCAGGAAGGTGCGGCGCTTGGTGCCGGGGATCGGCACGATGTCATCGCCCTTGTGAAGCAGCCATGCCAGCGCGACCTGCCCCGGCTTGACGCCCTTGCCGGACGCCAGATCCGCCACGGTCCGGGCAGCCCGCGTGTTGGCATCGAAATTCTTGCCCTGCAGGCGCGGGTCGCCCCGCCGATAGTCACCCTCGGGGTAGTCCTCGGCGCGCTTCGCCGTCCCGGTCAGAAAGCCGCGCCCCAGTGGGCTGAAGGGCACGAGGCCGATCCCGAGTTCGCGCAGCAGGGGGATGATGTCCGGCTCCAGGTTGCGCTCCCAGAGCGAATATTCGCTTTGCAGCGCGGACACAGGGTGCGTCGCATGGGCGCGGCGGATGTTGGCTTCCCCGGCTTCGGACAGGCCGAGAAAGCGGACCTTGCCGGCCTCGACCAGACGGCCCATGGCGCCCACAGCGTCTTCCATCGGCACGGCCGGATCGACGCGGTGCTGATAGAGCAAATCGATGTGGTCGAGAGCGAGTCGCTTCAGCGAGCCCTCGACCGCCTGCTTCACATGCTCTGGGCGGCTGTTGACGCCGTTCATCTGGCCGTCTTCAATCCGGAAGCCGAATTTGGTGGCGATCACCAAGCCATTGCGCCGCCCCTTGATGGCCCGACCCAGCAGTTCCTCGTTGGTGAAGGGACCGTAGACTTCCGCGGTATCCAAGAGAGTGACGCCGAGGTCGATGGCCCGGCGCACCGTGGCGATCGATTCAGTGTCGTCCGGGGTGCCATAGGACTGGCTCATCCCCATGCAGCCGAGGCCGATGGCCGAGACCTCGAGCCCCTGTGTTCCAAGCTTACGTTTCGCCAACATGATCGCGCCTCAGCCGTGCGGCGGCAGAGCGCCGCCGGTCGTGAATAGCGGAACGGTCGTCCCGATGTCGAGTTCCTGCCTCCCGGCCGCAATGTTCGTTGGGGCTCGAGACGACGGCGGTGCCTCGCACAGCGTCCGTCTTGCTGAGCTATCCGAGGATTTGTTCCCCCGGCCAAGCGGCTATGAACCGGCAAGCCCTTTCGTAGCGGGCCTGTTTGAATTATGAGCCGGACACGATCCCCTCTGCTTCCCGCTTCCAGGACAGAACGCCGATTATGGTTTCATATTCGGCGCGGTTGCGCGGCACACGCGTCGGAGCGCCGACGATATCGAGCGTGTCTCCGTTCAAGTTGTACGTTCGAGCCTGTTCCGTGCCGACCCATGGTTGAAACCACGCGATATCGACTGACGTGACGAATTGGTTTGGTGGTTCCAGGCGATATCGACCTGAATAGGCGATCAATGTCTGAAATGCTGCAGCTCGGTCAGCCTCTGTTTTCGAGGGTATCTGCTCGGCGGGAGTGATTACGACGACCATCCGGCCGCCAGGGTGCAGGATCAGGGTTCCTTTGGGTTCAGGCCCGAACTGCTCCGATCGCTCGCCCGTTTGAACATTCTCCATGTAGAGCGTCCGGAGGATCCATACGCCGGTGATATCATCGTGATGCACGGACACTCATCCTTGTTGGCGCCCTTAAGCCGGGCAGCGTTTCGTTTACTATATGGGCCACGCTTCTTTGCCGGGACCTCATGCACGTCTGAGGTGAACTGGATGCGGCGGGCAAGTCGGCTGTCAAACTGACCCACTATCGGGGCGAGTTTGTCCTGGCCAACCTGGGGGCCCCAGCCGATATTGGCCCCTCTGGCCCATGCGGGCGCCGAGGTCGAAGAAAGTTTCCATCCCGAACCCATGTCGTTGCTCTCCCATCCGCGCACCCTGCCGCTGCTCGTCGCCGGCGCGTTCTTCATGGAATTTCTGGACGGAACGGTGATCGCCACGGCGCTGCCCCAGATGGCGCTGTCGTTCGAAGTGCGGCCCGTCGACCTCGGGATCGGAATGTCGGCCTATCTCCTGACCCTCGGGGTCTTCCTGCCGGCCAGCGGCTTCATGGCCGAGCGGTTCGGCGCCCGCAACGTCTTCTGCGCAGCGATCTCGATCTTCACCCTGGCCTCGATCGCCTGCGGTTTCAGCACCGGTCTGTGGAGCTTCACGGCCGCTCGCATCCTGCAGGGCGCAGGCGGCGCCCTGATGGTACCGG
>JBBPYT010000208.1:0-2191 GCA_038199665.1 Hyphomicrobiales bacterium | reverse complement strand
GCGCTTGTCCTTGGCCTGTCGGACGATGTTGAGGGCGAAGTGTCTGACGAGGGCCATGTTCCTGGCACCGGGAACAGAACCTCCAGCAGGGAATAGGCCACCCGCCAGGACTGGCGAGCGTCCGAGACTGCCGAAAAGTGGTCCAGCAGCAGCCGCAGCAGCGGCTTGGGCAGGGCAAAGTCGTCCATGATCGCGCTCCCGAATCGAACAATCCGAGAGAATCACCAACGCCCTGCCACAAACAGCCCCGTCAACCCTCAAAAGCGCGTTAACCCGAACAAGTGACCCTGGGCCGTCCTCCTCCGCCCTTGCGGGGCAGCTTCGAACATCGTATATGACGCGGCAAGCCGATGCGACATCGGCTGGTCCGGTAGCTGATGAATCGATGAGAGTGGGCTCCTGCCGGACCCGCTCTTTTTTATTTCGGACTGCTGTGCGAGCCGAAGACGGCCGCGAGCCATGCTGGCATGGATACAGGCGTTTTGGACAGTTCATCGAACGCGCATAGTGGGTTTCCCGGCAATCTCGATCCGGCGCTCGCCGAGCCGCGGCTCTCCGAGTTGACCGGCGTGGTGGCGCGCGTGTCGCGAACCGCCGAACCGGTTCTCATGCAACTCGGGTTTCGCTTGGTGCGGGTCAAGATTTCGGCCGGATTTCCGTCGACCCTGCAGATCATGGCGGAACGCCCCGACGGCAGCATGACGATCGAAGATTGCGAAGCCGCCAGCAAGGCCCTCTCGCCGGTCCTTGACTTGAACGACCCGATTTCGGGCGCCTACAGACTGGAAATGTCTTCCCCCGGCATCGATCGACCGCTCGTGCGCCTGTCCGACTTCATCCGTGCGGCGGGGCACGAGGCCAGGATCGAGCTGGCCGTGCCGCTTGACGGGCGCAAGCGGTTCCGCGGCATCATTCGCGAGGTCGAGGAAGGGCGATTGAAATTCGAACGTGTGGATGCCAAGCCGGGGGAGGCAAAAGCGGTCGACCTCGTTCTCGCCGACATCGGCGAAGCACGGCTGGTGTTGACCGACGCTCTAGTCCGCGGAGCCCTGCAGGCACAGGCGGGAGCTGATACCGATGCAGGCGCGGCTGAGCCCGAAGGGATTGAAGACGTGCCCGCCGAAGTGCGACGCGGACCCGGACGCTTCGCCCACCAGAATAAATCCAAGCGCTCGGTTCCGGCCGGAGCGCGACCGGGCCAGCGCACACACACGGGCAAGCGCCCGCAGTCGGTTCCGGCCCCAACCAAGACTTCCTGAGGAGATCTCCCATGGCCGTCAGCGCCAACAGGCTTGAGCTTTTACAGATCGCCGATGCGGTGGCGCGCGAAAAATCCATCGACCGCCAGATCGTCCTGAGCTCGATGGAGGACGCTATCCAGAAGGCGGCGCGCTCGCGCTACGGCCAGGAGACGGAGGTCCGGGCGGAAATCAATCCCAAGACCGGCGAATTGCGGTTTTCCCGGCTGCTGCTCGTGGTCGATCAGGTCGAGAATGACGCCACGCAGATCACTGCAGCAGATGCACGGCGCAAGAATCCCGCCGCGGAAGTGGGCGACTGGATCGCCGAAACCTTGCCGCCCTTCGACTTCGGACGCATCGCGGCGCAATCCGCCAAGCAGGTCATCGTACAAAAGGTGCGCGAAGCCGAGCGCGACCGCCAGTATCAGGAATACAAGGATCGCATCGGCGACGTCGTCAACGGTGTCGTGAAGCGCGTCGAATACGGCAATGTCATCATCGACCTCGGCCGTGGGGAAGCGGTGGTGCGGCGCGACGAATTGATCCCGCGCGAGACCTTTCGGCCCGGCGACCGCATCCGCGCCTATGTGTACGACGTTCGCCGCGAACAGCGTGGACCGCAGATCTTCCTGTCGCGCACCCACCCGCAATTCATGACCAAGCTCTTCACCCAGGAGGTGCCGGAAATCTACGACGGCATCATCGAGGTGAAGGCGGTGGCCCGCGATCCGGGCTCGCGTGCCAAGATCGGCGTGATTTCTCGCGACAGTTCGATCGATCCCGTGGGCGCCTGCGTGGGCATGCGTGGGTCGCGCGTCCAGGCGGTCGTCAACGAACTCCAGGGCGAGAAGATCGACATCATTCCGTGGTCGGCCGATGCGGCAACTTTCATCGTCAACGCGTTGCAGCCGGCCGAGGTCGTGAAGGTCGTGCTCGACGAGGATTCGTCG
>JBBPYT010000207.1:0-6689 GCA_038199665.1 Hyphomicrobiales bacterium | reverse complement strand
TGGACGGCCACGGGCGTGGCCGATGCGCGAAATCATGAATGCCATCTTCCACCGCCTTCGGGGTGGGGGCGCGTGCCTCGGCTATTTGCGCTTCTTTTTATGATGTTCGCGTTCTTCTTCGTCTTCCTTCTCCTTTGTCGTGACTTCCTTGTGCTCACGGTGAGGCTCTTCGACCTTGATCAGCGACGAGAGGCGGTGAACGCTTCGCGATAGTCGGCGGATTTCGCCGCGGAGCTCAACGATTTCGGGCTCGAGCACGGCTTCCTCCTCGCCGCAGATGCTTTCCTTGTGAATTTCCCGGCCGCAGCACGCGGAGTCCTGCCGGCGGCATTCTTCGCAGTGGCAGGGGTCGTGAAGACGGTGATGTCCGAAGCTGCAACAGCGGGAACTGATCCCATTGGCGATAACGCAGAGTTCATAATGGCCATACGGGATGTGCGCTGCTGAGAAGCGGACCGAGTGCAGCGAAGCGCCTGTGGCGACGGCCCTGGTGCTGAAATGATGCGTGTGGGCGAAGAGCACCTGGCCGGTGTGAGTATTCCGCAAGCGAACGAGGGGGTAGTTGGTGGAAGGGTTGCAATCGTCGCCGTACATATTTGCCTGCGACAGACCGTTCAATTGCTGTCCTGTCAGAAGGTAATAAAAGGTCGCGGGCGAAGTGCCGTGGTGCGTAACCGCTGAAATCACCGGCCGCCAGGCGTCCTGCGGGCTGCCATCGGGCGTATAACACTGCACATTGCTGGAACTGGGGCTAAAGAGCACTTGCCCGGTGGGGAGCAGCATGAAGCGGCTCCAGTAAAGCTGGGCCACATTATTGGGAGGAGTCGGCACCTGGTCGAGAGTGCCGGCGAAGGGATCGTACTCGAGAAAGTAGATGGGCGATCCCCAATCATTGAGGACGAAAGGAGCGCAGGCGACCAGCACCTTGCCATTCGGCAGCAAGCTGGCAGGACAGTCGTTGCAGACGATCGTCCTGCCTCCGATTTTGGGAATGTCGGGCCCGTGCACCCACGTGCCTGTGCCGGTGTAGATCGCGGGCGGGGTATAGATGGCCGTCTTGCCATGGCCGGCAACTTCCGCAGAGCCGAAATAGATAACCTTGCCGTTGTACATCAACATGGCAGGGCCGATTTCGCTCATGACATGATCAATGACGCTGACAGGGATCGGACCTTCGTCCTTCCAGGAATTGGAGGAGATGCTGTACCGCTCCGAACGATAGGGAGGGAAGCATTGGGCGGTGACGACAGTGTCGTCGGGAAGCAGAACCCAGGTTTCCTCGTTGGAGCGAACAGCCTTGCTGGCTGCGGGCGACCAAGAGTTGGAGACAGGATCATAGATGGCGCATTGCGGGCTGGCGAGCGCCCCGATCATGAGGCGGCCATCGGGCAAAATGCAGCAGGTGGCGTCGCCGACCTGTGCCCAACCTGGCGGAGAAGGCATCGGGCTCCAGGTATCGGAGACGGGGTCGTAGATCTCACCCCTGTTGGTGTCGCCTCCAGCGCCACTCTGTTCGCCGCCGATCAGGACGATGCGTCCGTCCGTAAGCATTCCGGAAGAGTAGTAACGCCTCCAGAAGCTCATGTCGGCGAGGGGCGACCAAGTGCCACTGACGTAGCTGCCATGACGGTCAGGGGTCAGGGCATGCCAATGCTGGGTGCCCTCTTCCTGAACCATAACCCGACCGTCGGAGAGCAGAATCATGGTGCTGGTGTTGAAATTGGGTTGATGGGCCAACCCTTGCCAAGTGCCCGCCATTGGATAATTTCCTTTCTGCTAGGGAATGGCATTGAGAGAAGGTAGGAATTTAAATCAACGACGTAATCAACGAGCTACGCAAGGAGATGTTACGCCTATAAGTAATACCTTAACTTAAACGTAAAGCTTATATTTGAACTACAATGAGTATCAAAATAAATCTTTGCGGTAATCCAAGAAATTGTTTGTGTTGCTGTATTATAGCGGGATAAATTTCGTCGAATGGAGGAGGATTTCCGGGGCGCGCAAAACGGCCGGATGGGAGGTCGGCAATGATGGCGAGAGCTTATCCCGAGATTTGCGGGAGCGGGCTGTTGGCCGTGTTGCCGCAGGAGAGAGCGTTCGATCGGTTGCCGCGGTTTTGCAGGTCAGCGCGTCAAGCACCGTGAAATGGCCACAGCGCGCTTTCGAGCTACGGGCAGCGCTGCCGCCAGTGCATGGCCACCGCCCCCATTTGGTCCTGCCGCCTCGCGAGTTCCTTCTCGCGCGCATGAAAGCCGGCAAGGGCTTCAGCTTGCGCGGCCTTCAGGCCGAACTCGCCTAACGCGGCGTCTAGTTCGACTACCGGACAGTCTGGCACTCGCTGCGAAAGGCCGCCGAACCCACAATCGAGGCGACGTGGAAACGCATCGCCTCCTTACTCGACAGCTGCAATCCCGGCGGATGCCAGCGGTACCTTACAAGGGCAGGCTACGCCTGGCCCAGACAACGGCGGCGAGCGTGACCCCGGAAGCCGCTGCCTGGTAACGCGCCTTTTTCAGGCGTCTTCCTACTCGGCCGCGATCGGTCTCGACTGGGCGGCGAGCGCATCGCAGACGCCGTCCACGATGCTTTCGACGAGCACGCGGTCGTCGCCTTCGCCCATGACGCGGATCACCGGCTCGGTCCCGGACGGACGGATCACGAGGCGCCCCGAAGCACCGAACCTGGCGCGGGCGGCCTCGATCACGGATTGGACAGCATCCTGCGCCAAGATCCGCGCATCCGTCACCCGGACATTCTTCAGGACCTGCGGCAAGGGTTCGAAACGGCGGCAGACCTCGCTCACCGGCTTGTCCCGGCGCTTGACCACCGCCATGACCTGTAAGGCCGCGACAAGACCGTCCCCCGTCGTCGAATAGTCGGACAGGATGATATGCCCGGACTGCTCGCCGCCAACGTTGTAGCCATGCTCGCGCATATGTTCGAGCACGTATCGATCCCCTACGGCAGTGCGGATCAGCGACAGGCCCAGCGAGCCGAGATAGCGCTCGAGCCCGAGGTTCGACATGACGGTCGCGACGAGGCCGGGCTTCGCCAGGCGCCCGTCTTCCATGAAGCTTTGCACGATCACGGCCATGAGTTGGTCGCCGTCGATCACATCGCCTTTTTCATCGACCATCAGCAGCCGGTCGGCATCGCCGTCGAGCGCAATGCCGATATCGGCCCGCAGTTCCCGTACCTTGCGCACCAGGGCTTCCGGCGAGGTCGAGCCGACATTGTGGTTGATGTTGAAGCCGTCGGGCTCGACGCCGATCGAAAAGACTTCGGCGCCAAGCTCCCACAGCGCTTCCGGCGCAACCTTGTAGGCCGCTCCGTTGGCGCAATCGACCACGACACGCATGCCATCGAGCGATTGGTTCCGCGGCAAGGTCCGCTTGGCATATTCGATGTAGCGGGCGTGAACGCTTTCGATGCGAGTCGCGCGCCCGAGATTTGGCGACTTCGACAACTTGAGGCCAAGGTCCTGATCGAGCAAACGCTCGATTTCCGCCTCCACCTCATCAGACAGCTTGAACCCGTCGGGCCCGAACAATTTGATGCCGTTGTCCTCGTAGGGATTGTGCGATGCCGAGATCATGACCCCGATATCGGCCCGCATCGAGCGCGTCAGCATGGCGATGGCCGGCGTCGGCATGGGTCCGAGGACCATCACGTCCATGCCGACGGACGTGAAGCCCGCCACCATGGCGGTCTCGATCATGTAGCCCGAGAGCCGGGTGTCCTTGCCGATCACCACGCGATGGCGATGATGGCCGCGCTGGAACAACAGGCCGGCAGCCTGCCCGACCTTCATCGCAAGGTCCGGCGTGATCGCGCCATTGGCGCGCCCGCGAATTCCATCCGTCCCAAAATATTTGCGACCCATTGGTTGTTTCCGCAATCGTCCTGGCTGACGCCCCGCCTAATGGCTCGCATCATAAGCAAAATTCTCGGCATGAGGCGTTCAAATTTCGTGAACCTTTGTAACGGGCGTGAACATCGCCGGCGCCGCAGGCCAAAATCCCCTTGTGATCAGCCCGATACGCTTCGCATCGGGTCTTCATCGCCCTGCCCGGACGTTCCCTGTGGCATTCAGCGTCCTTCCTGCTCCAGCGTGTCGGGAAAGGCATGCGTTCCGTCCGGCCCGAGGCGCAAAGGCTCGACCCGACGAACGGAAGAAAGCGCCAGCGGCCCATAGAGGTGTGGGAAAAGAGCGCCTCCGCGTGAAGGTTCCCAACGCAGGTTCGGTCCGAGGGACTCGGCGTCCACCGCGATCAGCAGCAGATCGGCCTGTCCGGCGAAGTGTTTGGCAGCCGTTTCCCGGGCCTGCGCGCCGATCGAGAAATGGATGAAGCCGTCGGCGATATCGACCGGAGCGCCGTCGAAACGGCCGGCCGCCTCGGCGGACCGCCACAAGATCTCGGACACGATCTTGTAGATTATGGGCGCCACTTTGGTCCGTTCCATTTGTTGCGGCGGTCGTGAACCGTCAAATCCAGGTCGCAACCATGCCGAAGGCCGCCGCCGCCATCACCACCGTCGCCAGCCAGCCCACCGACTTGAGCGGCCAGGACAGAGCGAAGCGGCCCATGACCTCTTTCCGGCTTGCCAGCAGCATCAGCATCGCCATCACGGGCACCGCGACGATGCCGTTCACGACGGCGCTCCAGAACAAGGCCTTGATCGGATCGATCGGCGTCAGGTTGAGGACCACGCCCGCCAGGGTCACGATGGCGATCGTGCCATGGAAGCCTTTCGCCCGGCCGGGCTTGCGTGCCAGCCCCACATGCCAGCCGAAGGTTTCGCCGACCGCATAGGCGCACGAACCGGCCAGCACCGGCAGTGCCAGGAGCCCGGTGCCGATGATGCCGAGCGCAAAGATGAGGAACACGAACTGTCCGGCGATGGGCCGCAACGCTTCCGCGGCCTGGGCCGAGGTCTCGATGTCTGTCGTGCCGTGCGCGTGGAGGGTCGCAGCCGTGGTGATGACGATAAACAGCGCCACGAGGTTCGAAAAGCCCATGCCGAGGTAGGTATCGACCCGGATCCGCTCCAGTTCGGCGGGCGCCTGTTCGGGAGCGCGGACCAACGGCTTGGCGCCGTCACGCTCCCTGACCTCCTCCACCTCTTCGGACGCCTGCCAGAAGAACAGGTAGGGGCTGATCGTGGTCCCGAGCACCGCAACCACGACCGTCAGGGAAGCCGAATCGAGGTTGACCGTCGGCACGAGGAGGCTGTGGGCCACGGTCCCCCAAGGCACATGGACGACGAAAGCCACCGCCACATAGGCAAAGAGCGACAAAGTCAGCCATTTGAGCGCCGAAACGTAGCGTGAATACCGCACGAACACTTCAAGCAGCACCGTGGCGACGCCGAAGGCCACGACATAAACAAGCTTCGGGCCCCCGATCAGCAGCTCGAGCGCCGCCGCCATGGCGCCAAGGTCGGCGCCGATGTTGATGGCATTCGCGACCGCCAGCAGGGCCACGAGAAGATACAGCGCGGGCAGCGGATAGTGCTGCTTGACGACGCCCGCCACCCCTCGTCCCGTCACCCGGCCGATACGCGCGCTGATCTCCTGGATGACGCACATCAGCGGCCAAGTGAACAGCAGAGTCCAGCCGAGCTGAAACCCATATTGCGCGCCGGCCTGCGAGTAAGTGGCAATGCCGCTTGGATCATCGTCGGACGCGCCGGTGATCAGGCCGGGGCCGAGGACCTGCAGAAGCTTGGGCTTCTCGGGTTGCTTGACCAACCCGGGCCCGTCCGGGGCCGCGGACGAAACTGTATCGGCCATGGACCAGTGCTTGTGCGAGATTGCTGTTCGGCCCGAACATTCCAAGGGCCGGCAGCCGGCGACGAAGCCGCACGGTCTACTCAGATGCCGGAACTCCCTGGGAACCGCAAGAGCGCCGAACCGAAGGCAAGCGCCTTCCCGAGCGGATCTCCACCGATTATTGGAGTGCCCTCATTTGATTTCGCCCTAAAGCTGGTGGCTCGGCGTCCTCGACGGTATCAATGGACATCGCGTCTCTGCCCTGCTGCACCACCGGCCGGCCAAGTCGGCCCAGGGCGCGAGGAGAGCGGCCATTCTGGCAGAGTTAACACGTGAGAAGAACGATGCAGACCAGGCACGCAACCTGCGGATGTGGGCAACTCCGCCTTACCTGCGAGGGCGAGCCGGTAAGGATTTCACTGTGCCATTGCCTGGAATGCCAAAGGCGAACCGGCAGCGCTTTCGGCGTTCAGGCGCGGTTCCCTCGGGATCGCGTTACAAGAATCGAAGGGAGCGCGACGCGGTTCTCTCGCGTGGCGGAAAGCGGCAATCGGATCGTGTTCCACTTTTGCCCTGTCTGCGGGTCGACGGTCTACTGGGAAGCGGAAGCGACGCCGGACTTGATTGCGGTCGCCGTAGGGGCATTCGCCGATCAAGATTTTCCGGCGCCCGCATATTCAGTCTGGGAACGTCGGCGGCATCCTTGGGTCAAGATGCCCGCCAACCCGCCGATGGACCATTCGAATTAGCACAGCAACATACCTGGACTCCGGCATTTTTCGCCTTGAGCCGCCGCCCTTACTCGCCAACTTTCTGTCTCCAGTGTTGCCTGATGATAGTTTCGGCGGTCGATCCGCAAATTTAGGCCCTTCCATCGAAATTATCCTCTGCAGGAGTTGTCTTGAAAATATAG
>JBBPYT010000206.1:0-8455 GCA_038199665.1 Hyphomicrobiales bacterium | reverse complement strand
CTGCTTCGAAACGACGGTAAAGGTCCGGTTCCCAGTCCGCCATTCGGCGCCGTCTCGGTCCCAAAGTGTTGGATTGCGTGCGGCGCGGCTCCGGTCGGCTCGCAGCGCTATGCGCCGGCCATCACGGCCCGCGCCCGCGAACAATAGGCTTGATTGGCGCGGCTCATGCGGGTGGCCAGATGACCCGATTGATATTGCATGAGCGCGCGGCACAGATTGCCACCGGCGGAACGATAGGCTTGGCCCAGAATCTTCATGCCGAAATGCAGGTTGGTTTCGGCGACGAAGAGGCTCGACGCGCCGCCGCTGAACCCGGCGGCGCGGGCCGTGCCCGGCTTGATCTGCATCAGGCCCAGCGCGCCGCCGTGGGCCGCGTGCGCGTTGCCCCGGCTTTCGATGCGCACGACCGCTTGGGCGAGCTCGACAGGGACACCATTCTCCTGTGCGTGCTTGGCGATGAGGTCGGCCAGTGTGGGCGCGCCTCGTTCATGAGGGCCGTCGACGGTCGGCGAGGCGGCCCGGATTTCGCCGGGCGTTTTTGCGGCCTGCTCCTCGGCCGGGGGCAAGGTCCCGTGGACCTCCGCCGGGGCAAGCGACGCAGTTTGAACGGGAGTGCTCGGCGCCGGTTCAGCCGCGGCGGTCATTCGGGCCGACCGATCCTCTCTCGCGAACCTGGCTGTCCGGGTTTCGCGAGCAAAACGGCTGCGGGGGCCTCGCCGCGCCAGCCGCACGGCGCGCCGGCTCCTTGTGGTCGTTTCGGCCGCCACAATGGCTGCGCCTGCCTCGGGAACGCTGGCCGTGAGCGGTTTGGCGCCGAGCGATCCCAGGCTTGGGAAAATCTCCGACGCCGCCTTATCCCCCGCATCGGCGAGGGATACGGAGGCGATCAGGGCGCCAACGATCAAGATGATGCGCGGAAGTGAGGACAAGCGACTTTCCTTTCAAGATCCGTGAAGCCCGATCCCAAACCGGTGCCCTATTGCGTCGAAACCTGGGCCGGCGACGACAGAAGAGCCTTAAAGCGAAGTGAAAATGACCCAATTCAAACCAATTTTCCCCCCGTGTGTGTTTTTCGCCACATAGATCGAAGCGCAGCTGTGGGATTTCGATGACACTGTTTCGAAATACTGATCGCGCCGGATCGCATCCCAACATTTGCCGGGTTTGGCTTCGATGGACTGTGGCGAGCTTGCGGCTGCTAAGCAGATTTTAAAGCTGCTTCGGTAAGGTGCCGTTCAGCACGAAATCGGCTGAGGGGCGGCGCTCGAGGGGTCGGGGCGTCGGGATTTTGAGGAGATCGCCATGAAGAAGGCCGTGTTGACGGCTGCTGCCCTGGCCTCGGCCATGGCTGTTTCAGGTTGCAATACGCCCCAGGATGCCAACGCGGCGCGAGGCGCGGTGATCGGCGGGACTTCGGGAGCGCTGATCGGAGGCCTTGCATCCGGTCGTCCGGGTGGGGCTCTCGTGGGCGGCGCCATCGGCGCAGCGAGCGGTGCCATCCTGGGCGCGGCAGCGACGCCCCGCCCGCTGCCGCCACGGCCGGGGTTCGGGCCGCCCTGCGCCGAATGGGGTTACGATGCCTACGGTACCCCCGTCTGCCTGCGCTTCTATCCTTACTGATCGGCGAAGGCGGGTCGGACGATGCTGAGCGTGCCGGACAGCGCGTGCGTCGGGCGTCTGTGTCCTTCGCCGAACTACGGCGGGCGGGTCGGTCGGGAGAGGCCGGACAGCATCATCCTCCACTACACCGGGATGGCGGACGGGGCGGCCGCCCTGGCCTGGCTATGCGAGCCCCGGTCGGCCGTATCCTGCCATTATCTGGTCGAGGAAGACGGCACGATCGTCCAGCTCGTGCCCGAGACGCGTCGCGCCTGGCACGCGGGTCGCGCCCGGTGGCGGGGGGAGAGCGATATCAACTCGGCCTCCATCGGCGTCGAGATCGTCAATGGCGGCCATGATGCGGGGCTGCCGCCCTTTCCCGAAGAGCAGGTCGGCGCCGTCATCGCGTTGTGTCGCGATCTCGCGGCTCGCCACTCCATCTTGCCTGAACGCGTCCTCGCCCATTCCGACGTCGCGCCGGGAAGAAAGCTGGATCCGGGCGAGCTTTTCCCCTGGGGCGAACTCCATGCTTGCGGCATCGGGCATTGGGTGCCGGAACGGGCCGCCGAGGGTCCGTCCCTCAGGTCGGGCGATCGCGGGCCGGGCGTCGCGGCGCTGCAGATCGCGCTCGCGCTCTACGGCTATGCAATCGAACCGACAGGGCTGTTCGACGATGGGACCCGGATCGTCGTAGCCGCTTTCCAGCGGCATTTCCGCTCCTCCCGCGTCGACGGCATCGCCGATGCAGGAACGGTCGCCACCCTCGATGACCTTCTGCGCGCCTTGCCGGGCGCTGGAGGAAGGTCGATCAGCGCTTCCCTAGAACGGCTTCCAATTCGCGTTTGATCGCGTCCTTCACCGTTTCGGCGGCGTGCAGGATCTGCGAAAAGCAAAAGAAGTCCAGGGCGCGGAAATGATCGACGGGCGGCCGGATCAATATGTCCGGTGCCCGCGCCTTGAGCATCTTGGCCGTGATCGCGCCCTGCATGATCTGCGCCGCACCGAACATGGCTTCGAACGGGCTCGGCACGCCATTCACGGCCGAAACAGGCCCGCCCGCGACATCGCAGGCCAGGATCTTGGCTGCCTTGCCGACCAAAAGATCATAAGGCAGAGGATTGACGGCTCCGCCGTCGACCAGCGTGCGGCCGTTGCGTGACACCGGCCGGATCAGCCCGGGAATGGCCATGGATCCCGCCACGGCACTTTGCAGGTCTCCCGCGCGCAGCACGAGTTCCTCGTGCGCGAAGAAATCCGTCGCCACCACCAGAAGGGGGATTCTGAGCTCTTCGAAACTCTCAGGCATGTCGGATGGCCAGAACAGGCCCAGCACGCGTTCCGCATCGACCAGAACCGGGTTGGCCAATCCGCGCGTCAGGATGTCGGCAAACCGGCCGACGCGCGCCTCGAGCAATCGGGCGAGGACGTATTGGCGTCGGCGAAGCGTTCGGAAGACATGCAGTCTCAGGTCGTTGCCCGAAAATCCCGCCGCATAGGCGGCCCCGATGATGGCGCCCATGGACGAGCCCACGATCATCGAAGGCCGCAGCCCGAGTTCGTCCAGCGCTTCGAGCACGACGATATGGGCGATGCCGCGGGCGCCACCGGCGCCGAGCGCGAGGGCGATCGAATCCGATCGTCCAGCAATGGATGCAGGCGGCCCGTCCGGTGCCCCGTCGTCCGCCGGACGCTTCACAGGAAATCCCGCAACGCGGCGAGCGTCGCATCCGGGTTTTCCTCCGCGATGAAATGCCCGGAATTGATCACGACGCCCTCGGCACGGGGCGCGAAGCTGCGCCGCCAGACATCGAGAGGCGCTTCCCCGCTGCTGCCGACAAGATAATCTGTACTGGCCAGGATCTGAACCGGACAGGCAATGGTCTTGCCCGCGGCTTCGTCCGCCTCGTCGGCCAGCCGGTCGAGCGTCGCGCCGGCGCGGTAATCCTCGCAGGAGGCATGGATACGGGACGGATCGCCCCAGCCGGCGCGATAATGCGCCATGGCCCGGGGATCAAAGCGGTCGAGCGTCTTGCCCTGCGCCCACTTCCGCATCAAACCCGCATAGTAGGCGTCGGGGTCCTTGGCGATCTCGGTTTCGGGCCGTGGTTCCGGCTCGGCCAGGAACGGCCAGTGGGGGGCGGTGGCCCTGCCGCTCTCGATGGCCCGCCAAACCTCGTGAGTCGGCACGATGTCGAGCAGCGCCAGCCTGGTGATTCGCCCTGGCTCATCGAGCGCCAAACGGTAGCCGACCCGGGCTCCCCGGTCGTGTCCCGCCAAGGCGAAGCTGGCAGCCCCGAAGGTTTCCATGACGGTCACGACGTCCTGACCCATGGCGCGCTTGCTGTAGGCCTCGCCGGCGTGGCTTGCCGGAGCCGCCGACCAGCCATAGCCCCGCAAATCGAGTGCCACGACCGTGAATTTTTCGCAAAGGGCCGGCGCGATCCGATGCCACATGACGAGCGTTTGAGGAAAGCCGTGCAGCAGCACGAGCGGCGGTCCGGAGCCGCCGATCCGGGCGAAGATCCGGCCAGCCGCGGTGCTGAAATATTGCGATTTGAAGTCGGGAAACAGGTCGGCAAGGTCGGACATGGAAGACTCCTGACAGGCGCAGGCATGCGCCCGAACTGGGGCCTCAACGGGGCTGGGCACTCATCCGTACCGGCTGGTCCAATGTAGCTTGCTCAGCCGCCGTTCGCCGGCTCCTTTGCCAGCGCCCGGTCGCCGATATCGCGGCGGCAGAAGCCATCGGGCCAGTCGATCGCGTCGACGGCCCGGTAGGCCAGGCTTCGCGCATTCGCCGTATCGGCACCGAGCGCCACGACCGTCAGCACGCGCCCGCCGTCGGCCAGCAACCGGTCACCGATCCGGCGCGTGCCGGCCTGGAACACACTCACACCGGGCAGGGCCGCGGCCGCGCCGAGGTTGCGGATTTCGGTGCCTTTCAGCGGAGCTTCGGGATAGCCTTGCGCCGCCAGGACCACCGCCAGCGCGGTTTCCCTCCGGAAGCGGACCGGCTTTGACGGCAGCCGGCCTTCTGCCGTCGCAAGGAGCAGCGGCAGGATGTCCTGATCGAGCCGGGGCAGGATGGCCTGCGTTTCGGGATCGCCGAAGCGCACGTTGAATTCGATCAACTGCGGCCCGGTCTTGGTCAGCATCAGGCCTGCGAACAACATTCCCTTGAACGGCGCACCGCGCGCCCGCATGCCGGCCAGCGTCGGTTCGATGATCTGGCGCATGATGCGGGCCTGCAGCGCGGGCGTCATGGCAGGGGCCGGCGAAACAGCCCCCATGCCGCCGGTGTTCGGTCCGGTGTCGCCCTCGCCGAGCCGCTTGTGGTCCTTTGCCGAGCCGAGGGGCACGGCATGCGTTCCGTCGCACAGCGCGAAAAAGGAGATCTCCTCTCCCTCGAGAAAATCCTCGATCACCACCGAAGCGCCGGCTGCCCCGAAACCGCCGCCGAACATGAAGTCGATCGCAGCTTCCGCCTGCTCCAGGGTCGCCGCGATCACCACGCCCTTGCCGGCCGCCAGCCCGTCGGCCTTGATGACGACGGGCAATGAGGCTCGCATCACGTGCTGGCGCGCGCGCTTCGCTTCGGTGAAGCGCGCATAGGCCGCTGTCGGAATTGCGAACTCGCGGCACAGGTCCTTGGTGAAACCTTTCGAGCCTTCGAGCTGCGCGGCGGCGGCCGTCGGGCCGAAGGCCACGATCCCTGCTTTGCTCAGGCGATCGACCAGTCCGGCGACGAGCGGCACCTCGGGGCCTATCACCACAAGGTCGACTGCGGCCCGCTGCGCGAGAGTCAGAAGCCCCGCGTTGTCTTCGCTGCCGACCTGGACGTTGCGGCCCAAGGCTTCGGTGCCCGGATTGCCCGGCGCCACGAGAAGCTTCCCAAGTTGCGGGCTCTTGGCGAGCGCCGAGGCGAGCGCATGTTCGCGTCCGCCGGAACCGACCAGGAGCACGTTCACGCTTCCGCTTCCCCGGTACGAATTGGCAGGCATCGCCGCTTCCGTTTCATGGTAGAACTGGTGTCGAACGAAGCCCATATCACGACCGACCGCCGCGGCGGAGGTGCGCCTCGAAAGTTCCAACAATGCCCGACATGGTCGCGCTCTTGCCAAGCGCCAACAGCCCTTTGACCAATGCGGCCGAGATCACCGTCAGCGAGTTGGCCGGAGCCCTCAAGCGGACGGTCGAGGAACGCTTCGGCTACGTGCGGGTGCGCGGCGAGGTGTCCAACTATCGCGGCCCTCATTCCTCCGGCCACGCCTATTTCTGCCTCAAGGACGAGGGCGCCCGCATCGATGCCGTGGTCTGGCGCACGGCTTTCGGGCGCATGCGCATCAAGCCTGAGGAGGGCATGGAGGTCATTGCGACCGGCAAGATAACCACCTTCCCGGGCAAGTCCTCCTATCAGATCGTCATCGAATCGCTTGAGCCGGCCGGTCTCGGGGCCCTGATGGCCATGCTCGAGGAGCGCCGGCGCAAGCTGGCCGCCGAAGGGCTGTTCGATGCGGCCCGCAAGCGGATTTTGCCATTTCTGCCGCATTCGATCGGTGTCGTGACGTCACCGACCGGCGCGGTGATCAGCGACATCCTGCACCGGATCGCCGGCCGTTTCCCCCGGCGCGTCCTGCTGTGGCCGGTTCGGGTGCAGGGCGAGGGCAGCGCCGCTGAAATCGCCCGGGCGATTCGCGGCTTCAACGCCCTGGCGTCCGACGGAGCCATCCCGGCACCCCATGTCCTGATCGTGGCGCGGGGGGGCGGTTCGCTCGAGGATCTATGGGGGTTCAACGACGAAGCCGTGATCCGGGCAGCGGCCGACAGCCTCATCCCGCTTGTTTCCGCGGTCGGCCACGAGACCGATTGGACGCTGCTCGACCATGTGGCGGATCTCCGCGCTCCGACCCCAACCGGAGCTGCCGAGCTTTGCGTACCGGTGCGCGCCGAACTTCTGGTGGCGCTCGACGGCCTGTCAGCCCGGCACATCGGCGGTGCACTTCGCTTGCTCGACCGGGGGCGCGACGCGTTGCGGGCCGCAGCGCGCGCTTTGCCTTCCGGTGCCGATCTTCTGGCCCTGCCGCGCCAGCGCCTCGACCGGACCGGCAGCCAATTGCCCTCTGGCTTGCGCCTCTGCGCCGACCGGCGCCGCCTGACCTTGGTCCGCGCGGCGGGGCGGCTCGCGGCGCAATCGCCGCAGGCTCGTTTGGCGCGCGCCGCGCAAAGGCTCGATGCGCTCGGTGCGAGACTCGGGCGTAGCGCAAGCGTCGCGGCCGAGCGCAGGCGTCGGGAGGTCGATAGCACCGGACTGCGGCTCCGGGCGAGTTTTGCGGCTCGGGTCACGCTTGCGACGCAGCAGTCTCGGAGCGCGCGCGACCGCCTGGGCAACCTTTCGGCTCGACTTGACAGAAGCGGCAAATTCGCGAACGAGCGCCGCTTCGCTCGCCTCCAGGCTTTGGGACAGATGCTGGGGAGCCTCGGATATCGCAGCGTCCTGGCGCGTGGCTTTGCGCTCGTGCGCGACGGGGACGGCGACCCGATCCGTAGCGCCCGGAGCGTCGCGGCCGGTGCGGCCCTGTCCATCGAGTTTGCGGAAGGATCGATCCGGGCGCAAGTCGTCGAGCAGCATCCGACCGTCCGCGAGACCGGGGCGCGGCCGCAACCTCGCCCCAAGCCGATCGGCAAATCCGCGAGCAACCAGGGATCGCTTTTCTGAATCGGTCCGCAGCAACGCCAACAGACGCCAGATCTGTCCGGGATCGCCTCGGGCCCTGGCGCTCGGCTGAGGGGCGCGCTATTAACAACGCGCGCCGAACCAAGCCACCTCCTGACGACCCAACGATGCCATGAACCGTTATGAACGCCGCCCCGTCGCCGCCGCGCAAGCCGAGCTCGAATATGGCGACGGCGAATTCAGGGTCGTGCGCCCCGGCGCTTTCGTGCGCTGCGCCGTGACAGGAATTCCCATTCCGCTGGACGACCTGCGCTATTGGAACATCGACCGCCAGGAAGCCTATGCGACGATCGAAGCCAAACTGAAGCGGCTAGGGGTTACGGCAGGGCGGTGATTCGCCCGGCCAGGAGCTTGTCGAGCAAGGCGTCGAGCGGAGCTTCATCGGCGAATTCCAGCGAAACCGGCAGGGTCAGCACGGGGAAATCTGCTGGAAGGCGAACTCGGTCCTTCTCGGTCGTCACGAGTTCCGCCCCGAGCCTTTCGGCCTCACGGAGCAGAGCCAGCCGGTCATTTTCGGTGAACGCGTGGTGGTCCGGGAAAGCGCGGCGGCCGACCGGCGACAGCGCCTGTTCTGCGAGTGTACGAAAGAATTTCTCCGGCTGGCCGATACCCGAAAAGGCGTAGAGCCGCCGATCCCGCAGGACCGTGAGCATCGCGGCGTCGGGCCGAAGCCGGGCGCGGAACGCCGGCACGCCAAGCGAGGACGCTTGCAGCGCGAGCTCCGAACCGGCCGGCCCGTCGCCGAGCACGCAAAGCAGCGACACAGCCCGCCATTGGCGGGCGAGCGGCGCGCGGAGCGGCCCCGCCGGCAGGCAGAGCCCGTTCCCCACACCCGCCGAACCGTCCACGACCGCGATGGACGCGTCCCTGGCCAGGGCCGGGCTTTGCAGGCCGTCATCGAGCACCAGCACGGAAGCGCCTGCCGCGACGGCGGCCTCCGCCGCCGCACAACGATCGGCCGCCACGAAGGTCGGTGCGACACGCGCGAGCAACAAGGGTTCGTCGCCGGCTTCCTCCGCCTTGTGGAACTCCGGGCGAACGCGCAGCACGCCCAGGCTCTCGACAGTGCGTCCGTAGCCGCGCGACAGGAAGGCCGGCGATTGTCCGCGAGCCATCAGCTTG
>JBBPYT010000205.1:0-14542 GCA_038199665.1 Hyphomicrobiales bacterium | reverse complement strand
GGACCGAACCGGGGCGACCGACTGCCGTGCCACATGTGCAGCATCACGATCTGGGCCAGGCGTTCGGGCGCTACGCCGAACGCTGGTGCTCCGAGGCTTCCGCGGCGGAGGCCTGATCGCACGCTCAGTTCAATGCGCCGCGCCCGCATCGATCGTGAGACCACCGCCGCTCGGCCCGAAGAGACGCCCCTTCTCGGTGTAGATCACGACCAGCAGGGTCGCGACGCCATAGCCCGCGAAACCGAGCGTCAGCGGCACCACGGTGCCGTTGAAATGCTGCCCGACGAAGAAGCCGAGCAGCGCACCGCCGACCGTCGTGACGAACCCCTGCACCGAGGACGCGGTACCGGCCACATGGCCGAGCGGCCCCATGGCCAACGAGCCGAAATTCGAGGCCACGAGGCCGAAGCCGAACATCATGCCGGCCTGCAGGACGGCGAACGTCCAGAGCGTCTCATAGCCGCTCAGCGCCACGGCGGCATGCAATCCGGCGCAAGCAATGTAACCGATCAGCGCCGTGTGGGACAAGCGCCGGGTCCCGAAGCGGCCGACGATGCGCGCATTCACGAAGGCGGAAATCGCCATGAAGACGGCGATCAGGGCGAAGATCGTCGTGAACAGCCGCGGCGCCTCGAACACCTCGACGAACACCTGCTGAGCCGAATTGAGGAAACCGAACAGCCCGCCGATCATCAGCGTCATGGCCAGCATGTAGCCGACCCCGACACGGCTCGTCAGGGTGATGCGAAAGGCTCGGAGCACGCGCTGGGGCGAGATGGGCAGCCGGTCCTCAGGGTTCAACGTCTCGGGAAGGCGCAGCACCACCCAGATCGCCACGACGAGCCCGAACATCGCCAGGGCTGCAAAAATCCAGCGCCATGGCCCGATCAGCATGATGATCTGGCCCAGCGACGGAGCGATGATCGGCACGGCCAGAAACACGATGAAGGCCAGCGACATCACGCGCGCCATCTGGCTGCCGGAATAGCAATCGCGCACGATCGAGATGGCCAGCACGCGCGTGGCCGCGGCCCCGATACCCTGGATCATGCGCGACACGATCAACGCTTCGAGCGACCCAGAAAGGCCGGCCGCGATACTGGAGGCGACATAGATGGCAAGGCCCGTCAGCAGAACGCCCTTCCGGCCGAACCGGTCGGCGAGCGGGCCATAGATGATCTGCGCCGCCCCAAATCCCAGGAGATAGGCCGTGATGATCCATTGCTGTTCATTGCCGGCCGTGATCCCCAGGGTCCTCGCGATGGCGGGCAGGGCCGGCAGCATCGAGTCGATCGCCAGTGCGTTCACCGCCATTACGGCGGCGATCAAGGACACGAACTGCTTGAAACCCATCTGCGGAGGTGAACGGGCGGCAACTGCGGCGGATGCCGTCATCTCACCTCTCTCCGGATTGCGGTTCGGCGCAGCGGCAACCGACATCCGATCGGACCGGCATTGCGCCTCGACTCCGGGATTGTTTCCCGATGCGATCGGGCGGGGAGCGACCGACACAGGCTTCAGTAACCCCCGATCCGACATTTATGTCCCAACGTCCGACGATTTTTTGGGTTCGGGTGCGGCGCATGTTGCTTGACGAGCTGTCGGAACTGCGTTGGGCGCGTGACGAAATCCTTCCTCGTGCCCGCGGAGGTTTTCGACTGAGTGATTTTTCTGCGGGACGGATCGCGGGCGAGCTTGTCCTGAATCGAACCGGCGTCTTGGGCGCCCGACATCCGGCACCGGTGGACGGAGGCTCATTCCGGCAAGTCGATGTTTACGGTGTTACGGAAGACGCCGATGCCGCGGCTTCACCCATTCGTTCGGTTTGGGCGAGAAGGTTCATGATCCGCAGCGCCGCCGAGGCCGCCCCGTAGCCGTTGTCGATATTGACCACCGGCACGCCCGGCGCGCAGCTGGCCAGCGCCGAATGCAAGGCCGTCGAGCCTCCGCCGGCCACGCCGTAGCCGACGGAGGTGGGCAACGCGATCACGGGCGCACGGACCAAGCCGCCGACGACGCTGACCAGTGCCGCGTCCATCCCAGCCGCGACGATCACGACCGGCGCCTGCCGGATCTCCTCGATTCGTTCGAGCAGTCGCCACAGGCCGGCGACACCGACATCGGAGAACTCACGGGCAGACTGGCCGTTGAAGGCCAGGGTTCTTGCAGCTTCCCGCGCCACCGGCACGTCGGATGTGCCAGCCATGACGATGGCAACCGCAGGCCCGATCCGCGGCGGGTGCGGCTGGCCGAAGAACGCTGTTCGCGACACGGGATCGTAATCGAGCCGGTCTCGCAGCGGTTCGGGCAGGGCGGCGAAAAGCGGGCGATCGAGCCGCGTCAACAGAACGCCCTCGGGCTGGGACGACACGCTGTCGAGTATCGCGGCGATCTGGTCCTTGCTCTTACCGGCGCAGAAGATCGCTTCATCGAGACCGATCCGCTCGCGCCGCGCCAGATCCAGCTTGAATTCCGCCATCACGCCTGCCCGTGCAGGAAGGCGCTGCCGTTCCGGTAGGGAGCGAACGAGAGGTCGCAGACCGGCACGATCCCCGAGAAAAGCGCCTCGGCCTGCCGACGCACCAGAGTCCGCCGGGACTCGTCGAGGTCCGCCAGAGTCTCCGGGTCGAGTTCGACCACGACGCCTTTCGCGCGGACCCGGCAGCGCACGGTACCGTGGGGAAACCTCTGCGCCAGACTGCGCTCGACGGCGTGAATGGCCCGCAAAACATCGGCCCGGATCGCGATGCCGGTCTCGACTCGGCTCGAAAGGCATGGGGCGGCGGGCAGTTCCGACAGATCGCCGAGTTCCAGACCGCGGGCGAGGCGTCTCACGCCCTGCTTGTCGACCTCAGCCTCAAGATAGGGATGGCGGACCGAGTGGTCGCGCGCCGCATCGAGCCCCGGGCGGTATTCGCCGAGATCGTTCAGATTGGCGCCCGACACGATTTGCGCCCGCGTGTGTTTGGCGATGCTGCCGTAAAGGTTGGTCTTGCAGAAAAAGCAGCGGTTGACCGGATTGGCCATATAGGCGCCGTCATCGAATTCGCCCGCGTCGACGACCCGCAGACGCCAGCCTTGCTGTGCGGCCAGGCGCTCCACCCGCGCCGTGGCATCGCCCGTCACCGCCGGCGACACGGCATGGAACATCTCGACACCGCGCAGAACGCGGCGCTCCAAGGCTCGATGGGCCAGCGTGGCGAGAGTGAGGCTATCGATTCCCCCGCTGACAGCGACCGCCAGAGGCTTATCCATGGCTCGCAACACGGCGTCGAGGCGGGCGGCATCGCTGCCGCGGGCCTTGGGTTCATGGCTCATCGGCGTTCTCCAGCTCCATCGCTTGTGGCTTCCTCGGCCCGGCGGCGCAAGGCTGCGGCTTCCGCCTCGCGCCGCAAGCGGAGACGCGAGGCGTGGCCGCGTGCGGGCGCGACATCGGAGGCTTCGGTCTTGGCGGTCAAAAGCCCACCCGGCCGGCGCACCGCTTTAACCCGCAGCCGATGCCCCTCGATCTCGACCTCCTCGAAGGATCGGGTGAGCGCCGCGCCGTGCACAGCGTGGTAACGCAGGCCGATCGTGGTCGTTTCATCGAAGCAAGCCGCGATGACCTCGTCAAGCCTGTCGGGAGCCGCCAGGACCTGCACGTGGGTCGCCATTCTCCCCTTCTTGCCGAAGACGACGCTCTGGATCACGTCATGAACGCCGGGCATGGCGCGGACGTGATCGAGGCCAGCCGCAAGGTCCTCGGCGGATTGGTCATCGACCTCGAAATTGACCACCCCGAGTTCACGGTGGCTGAACTCGCCCGAGGCCGGATCTTGCCCATCATCGGCCAGCGCTTCGAAGGTCAGAACCCGCAGGCAATTGCTGATACCGGGCAGAACGCGGGCTCCGAAGCCCGTGCCGGTTCGCGTCAAGCGGCGCGGTCGTCCGTTTAGCGGTTCGCGGCCGGCCAGCAGGTGGCGCGCCACTGCGGCGCCCGTCGGCGTGACGCGTTCGCCCGCGATCCCGTCGTCGATCGTCGGCAGGCCGGAAAGCAGCAGCGCCGTCGCCGGTGCCGGCACCGGCAGGATGCCGTGCGCGGTTCGGATGCGCCCGGACCCGAGCGGCAGTGGCGCGGCGGACCAAGCCGTGGCTTGAGCGAGCACGATCAGTCGGGAGGCGGCGACGATGTCGACGATGGAATCGACCGCGCCGACCTCGTGGAACGTGACCGCATCCTCCGCCACGCCATGAACCTGCGCTTCCGCTTGGGCCAAAAGACCGAAAATCGCGATCGCATGGTCCCTCACCTTGGGGTCGAGCGCCGACGCGGCGAGCTGGTTCCGGATCGCCGCCCAGGCGCGGTGGCCGGCCTCGTGCCGGTGCGCATAATCGTGCTCCGGCGCATGGTGATGATGGTGGTCGTGATCGTGACCGTCATGGCGCCCAGCGCCATGCACGTGATCCGGGGTGCGGTGCCGCCCCTCTCGGGTGTCTCCGGCCACGAGGAAACGCCGTCCGGTCAGCGCGGCGTCCCGGTGGTCGAGCAGGCGGCAGTCGGAGTCCGGGCCGAGGTCCAACGAGGCGACGGCCGAGCGGACCGCCGGCCAGAATTCCGGAAAGGCGTCGAGCATTGCGGCGACGAACATGTCGCCCGACCAGCCACCGAGCGGATCCAGATGAATCTCCAAGCAACCTCCGATTTTTTCCGTCGATCCGCGGCTCTGGATAACGGGTCGGCAGCCTGACCGATCCGCGGAGATGTCGTCAATGCCTGCTCAGACTGTCGTGCATGCCGCGCTGGTGCTTCGCGCTGCATTACGCTTTATATGGGATGAAGCGATTGGACATCCCCGGGCCGAACCAGCCCGCACCTCCGGGACTCGACACATGAACGAGAGCACCAAGCCTCATGCCGCGAATGGCGGCAGCCTGCCTGCGGCGCTGCCGGCCGGCCTGAACAGGCCGACCGATCCGGCCGATCTGCCCTTCGTCACCCATCCGGGCGAACGACTTGGCGAGATGCTGTATCGGCCCCTCGGGCGCACCGGCGAGACCGTTTCCGCCATCGGAATGGGCGGCTTCCATATCGGCAAAAAGGCCATCCCAGACAAGGAGGCGATCCGGCTCATTCATGAAGCGGTCGACCGCGGCATCACCTTCATGGACAATTGCTGGGACTACAACGAGGGCCGCAGCGAACTCCGCATGGGAGTCGCGCTCGACCAGGGCGGCTATCGCGACAAGGTCTATCTGATGTCGAAGATCGACGGCCGCACCAAGGAGGAGGCCGCCGCCCAGATCGACACCTGCCTCAAGCGGCTGCGGACCGATCGCATCGACCTGATGCAGCATCACGAGATCCTGCGCTATGACGATCCGGACCGGATCTTCGCCGAGGGCGGCGCCATGGAGGCTTGCGTCGAAGCCAAGCAGGCGGGCAAGATCCGCCATATAGGCTTTACCGGTCACAAGGACCCGCGCATCCACCTGCAGATGCTCGATGTCGCGGCCGAGCGCGGCTTCCATATCGACGCGGTGCAGATGCCGCTCAACGTCATGGATGCCCATTTCCGATCCTTCGCCCATCTGGTGCTGCCCTATCTCGTGGCGCAGGGCATCGGCGTGCTTGCCATGAAGACCTTCGCGGACGGCGTCATCCTGAAGAGCCACGCGCCCATCAAGCCGCTCGAATATCTGCATTATTCACTGAACCTGCCGACCTCGGTGGTGATCACCGGAATCGAGAATCAGGCCAACCTCGACCAGGCCTTCGAGGCCGCGAAGACCTTCAGGCCCATGACGAAGGATCAGGTCGCCGAACTGCTGTCCCGGTCGCGTCCCTATGCGGTCGAGGGCAAGTACGAGCTGTTCAAGACCAGCGCCACCTTCGACGGCACGGCCAGGAACGCTGTCTGGCTGGGCGAGGAAGTTCCGGGCGTGCAGGAGCTGGCGCCCTTGCCGGAGTGAGGGGGAGGCCGCCAACTCTTCCTTCCGCTAGCGAGAAAGCGGGCGTCGACCCCCTCAGGAAGCTGGACCACCCCGTTCGGCCAAATCGACCACAGGGCTTATCTTGCTTCGGGTGGCGGGCCCTCGATGCCATCGCGGTACGCGAGATGAAGGTCGATGAGCTCGAGCATGCGAGCGTGCCCGAAGGGCTCCCGATGGCCACCGAGAACGAGGGTGGCTGGCAAGTCGCGCAGCCGGCGCATGGAGCGCAAAAAGCTCCGAATGTCGGAGCCCGAGACATTATCGAGCAGCAGACCGTCGTAGAGCGTGTCGCCGGTGAACAGCACGCCGGTCGACGGTTCCCAAAGTCCGAGCCCTCCCGGCGAATGGCCGGGCAGGTGAAGAACCTCGAAGCGCCGATTGCCGAGGTCCAACACGTCGCCTTCGCTCGCCAGCCGCGTCGGCGGAACCCCCTCGCACAGGAAACTGTCCGGGTCATAATTCGCAAAAGGCACGGCATCGACGAGAAGGCCCTCCATGCGGAAGCCCATCGTTTTCAGCTCGGCCCGGATACTCTGCTCGAAATGGTCGAACGCGAGCCCGCGAGGCACCGGCGGTCGGCGCAGGTCCCCGGCTTCGGCTGGATGGACCAGGATCTCGCAATCCCGGAACTCGCGGTGGCCGCCGATGTGGTCGACATGGGTGTGCGTGCTGAACACGACGATGGGCTTGTCGAGGAGAGGCGCCAGTTCGGCGCGCAGCCGACCGATGCCGATGCCTGTATCGACCAGCATGTCCCGGTCGGTTCCCTTGACCAAATAGCCATTGGCGCGGATCAGCAGGTCGAGATGCGGCTCCGTGAAGCGATAGATGCCCGGGCCGGCCGGATCGGTGGCGAACCAGGGGTCCGCGACCGGCAGCGTGGTCACGCCTTGATCTCGACCTCGACGAAAGCCATCGGGTGGTCCGTGCCGTTCATGACGTCGTGCTTGATGCCGGCCGGCCGAGAATAGCTCTGGCCTGCCGTAAGCGGAACCCGGGCCACTTCGTTGCCGTCGTGAATGGCCAGGGTGCCTTCCGTCAGCATCACCACGCAATACGGCATGGCGTGTTCGTGCCAGCCGGTGGCGGCGCCCGGCGCAAAATCCCAACGCGTCAGCCGCACCCTCTCGTCGTCCTCGAGCAGGGTTGGTACGGCTGGTATCGTGCAGGTGAAGGCCATCGAATCCTCCTGGCGGGTGGTTCCTAAGTCGCTGCAGCTTACACGAGCACGCGCCGACCTTCGCCCGAGGCGACGCGACATTCTTCCAGGCCTCCCTCCCGAGCCGCGGCGTTACCGTGCAAATCAACCTCGACCGAGCAAGAGGACTCCATGGAACGACGCACCCTTCATCAAGGCGGTCGCCGCGGCGGAGATCGTGGGTGCCGACAGGCAGGCGGAGCTGCGCACCAGGCAATCCGCCGCGCGCGCGTACGAGACGGGTCCGCGTTGCTCGGGATGAAGTCGCTCGGCCATGGCGTGATCCTGAAGAGCGGAACCGTAATGCCTGTCGAGTGTTTGAGATCCTCGAGCCTGCCGACCTCGGCCGTGATCACGGGCATCGACGACCGGTGCTCGCTCGATCAAGCCTTCCAGATCGCGAAGATCTTCCACCCCATGGCTTTGCCGACACACGCGGCAACCCCAAAATAGCATCCAATCTTCAACCAAAGTGGATTAAGGAGCACCTTCTTGAGGAATCCGCGATAGCGTCGAGGCAAAGTTGTCGCATCATTCACGGCCGCCGGGGTCAGGGATCGATCGGCATTCGGCACCTCGCGCCCGAGACCCACGACCGTCACCAGCGATGGACCCGGTCAGAACCCGCATCCGCAGCCCTGGCCCAGGGGCCTCAGCGCCAGCGCGCGTTGTCGAGACGCGTCCAGTCCTCGGCGCCAAGGTCGATGGTTTGGGAACCAGCCTGAGTGGCACGGGCCGGCACGCTCAGCCCGAGCCCAAGGCGTCGCGCCAACCACTGCCGGCCCGAGGGGGCGATGAGGACGAGCCCGATCAGATCGGAGATGAAACCGGGAACGATGAGAAGAAGTGCCCCGACCGCGCCCAGCATCCCTTCGATGAAGGCTCCTTCCCGCGCGAAACCATCGCCCGAGATGCCGCGCAATGCCGCGAGCGCCGAAGTGCCCGAGCGCCGCAGCATGGCGCAGCCGAGGAGGCTCGAAGCCATGGTCAAAAGCAGGGTCGGCCCGAAGCCGATCCTCTCGACCACGATGATGAAGACGACCACCTCCGACAGCAGGATGGCCAGGACGATGGAGCCGATATTTCCACGACGAAACATGTTCAAGTCGCACCAATCGATTGGCCGAGGTATGAACCATTTTGGCCACCCCGGGGACCGGATTGCAGACCCCACCTCGCGTTCCCGCCTGCGCGAGTAGATATTCCGCAAAATGCATCCACATTATAACTCAAATATGGGCGCCTCTGCGCTTTATCGCAACTCGCGTCGCCGCGAAACCATTCTCAAGGCCCTTCGCCATGCATGAGCCGTTCGACATCACGACAATCATCTTCGCGCTCCTGGCGGTTTTCGTCGTTTGGAAGCTGCGCTCTGTTCTCGGGACGCGCACCGGCAACGAGCGGCCGCCCTATGACCCTTTCGCAGCACGGCGCAAGGCGCGCGAGGGCAGCGCCAATCCACCCGGGGAAACCGGCACCGTCATCCGTCTTCCCGGGGCGGCGGAAGAGCGAGCGAGCGAGTCCGCGCCCGCGTCCGCGCCGCTCGTTGCGGGAGAGCAATGGGACAGCTTCGTCAATCCCGACAGCAGGGCCGCCGAAGGCCTGAACCGAATCAAGAGCGCCGACCCCGCTTTTTCGGCTGCGAACTTCGTCGAGGGCGCTCGCGTCGCCTATGAGATGATTGTTTCGGCCTATGCGGCCGGCGATCGAAACACTCTGGTGCCGATTCTGGCCAAGGACGTGCTGGACAGTTTCAGCGCCTCGATCGCCGAGCGCGAGGCGCAGGGTCGCAAGATCGACACCACCTTCGTTTCGATGGACAAGTCCGTGATCGAGGATGCCCAGCTCCGCGGGCGATCGGCGCAGATCACGGTCAGATTCCAGCCGAAGCTCATCACGGTGACACGCGATCGGGACGGCACCGTGGTGGACGGCAGCCCGGATCAGGTCGCGGACGTGACGGACCTGTGGACCTTCGCCCGCGACATCGATGCGCGCGACCCCAATTGGAGGCTCGTCGCGACCGAAACCGTCGGCTGATGCGATGATCCTTTTCTGCATCGGGCCATGACGACGCTGGACGAGAGTGCCCCAGGCTTTCCGACCGGAACGGCGGCTCAACCGTTCCGGCTGGTCGCGACCCTTTTCGACGCGCTCGAGGGATTCGCGACAGACGATCTCCTCGAGGCCTATCGGGCGTTCCTTCGCTCCGCCCAAGCCCTGGCGGGGGGGCGGCAGCCGCTGCGGCCCGCCACGGCGCCCAGCGCCGCATTCAGGCGGCTGTGCAACCAAGCCGGCGTCCTCGAACCCGCAACAGGGGAGGCTGCCCGCCGCTTTTTCGAAACGAGTTTCGTGCCGTACCGCATCAAGCCAACGGACCCCGAGAGGGCCGTCAGTCCCGGTTTCCTGACCGGCTATTACGAGCCGGTGGTCGAAGGGGCCTTGCGGCGAGCACCGGGTTTCACGGCACCGATCTTGTCCCGTCCCGAACCGTTCGAGCGGCTCGGCCCCGGCGAAGCGGCGCAACCCTACCCGCCTCGCGCCGACATCGAGGCTGATGCGGCCAGGGGACGCTACCCGGCGATCGTCTGGCTGCGCGACTGGGTGGAGGTCTTCTTCATCCACGTCCAGGGTTCCGCCCGGGTGAAGCTTCCCGGAGGCCAGGTGCTTCGGCTCGTTTACGACGGGCGCAACGGCCAGCCTTATACTTCGATCGGGCGCATCCTGGTTGAAACAGGCGAGATCGCGGCCGCCGATCTGTCGCTTGATCGGCTGAAGCATTGGATCCGCGTTCAAGGGCAGCGGGAGGGCGAGCCGGGCCGCACCCTGATGCAGCGCAATCGCTCGTACATCTTCTTTCGCGCGGAGCCCGCTCCACCCGATGAAGGGCCGATCGGCGGGGCCGGCGTTCCGCTCACGCCGTTTCGTTCGATCGCGGTCGACCGGACGATCTGGCCCTACGGCCTGCCGTTCTGGATCGACGCCGATCTGCCCTGGGAGGGCGCGGCGGTTTCTCCCTTCCGCCGGCTCATGGTGGCGCAGGACACCGGCTCGGCGATCCTCGGTCCGGCCCGTGCCGACCTTTTCTTCGGCTCCGGAGGAGAGGCCGGGCGGCGGGCCGGCGACATCCGCCATCCTGGCCGATTTACGATCCTGCTGCCCCGCGACGAAGGGGTCAGCTCGGCGAGGCCAGGCTGATGACGCTGCCCCGCCGCCTCACCGAGGCCGACATCGAACTCTGGCTCAAGGTCGCGCAGACCGTTATACCGCGGCCGGGCTCGGTCGTTCCGGCCCGCGCGGCGCCCCTCGAACAGCCGGCGTCCAGGCCGAAGCCCAGCCCGGAGCCAAGCCGTCGCGCCACCGCGCCGAGCTATACGCCTCCGACGTCGGTGCCGAGAGCACCGCCCCTGGCGGCCTTCGAGCGCCGCTTCAAGAAAAAGGTGGCCGGAGGCCGCGTCGGCATCGACGATGCGCTCGACTTGCACGGCATGACCCAGACGCAAGCCTATGGGGCGCTGCTGCGGTTCCTTGTGCGGGCGCAGAGCGAGGATGCGCGCCTCGTCCTTGTGGTGACAGGCAAGGGCCACTTCGACCGGCCTAGGCCTGACGGAAGCGGCGAAGCCGGAATTCTGCGTCGTGCCGTCCCAATCTGGCTGCGCGACAAGAATCTGCGCAGGCTCGTGCTCGGCTTCGAGGAAGCGTCGCGCTCGCACGGCGGCGCCGGAGCGCTCTACATCCGCCTCAGACGCCGCGATCCGGATGCCTGAGGTGGCGTTCGGACGACGGTCGCTTTATTTCGCTCGGTGACGCGGCTGCATGTTGATCAATCCTAGGACGGAGACGACGGCAGCGGCAAGCACGAGGCAACCGATGCCGAAGCGGAGCCCGGCCACCGAGGCGATGCTGCCGATCAGGGGCGGCCCGGACAGGAAGCCCGCATAACCGACGGTTGCCGCCGTGGCGATGCCGGCGGAGGGCGAAGTACCGGTGCGCGCGGCGGCGCTGAATACGACGGGAGCCACATTGGACAGACCGATGCCGACCATGGCGAAGCCGATGCCCGCCGCGAGTGGCGTCGGATGGACGACCGCGAGGCCGAGACCCAGCATGGCCACCCCTCCACCCGCCACAACGATACGCCGCGGTCCGAGGGTGGCCACGACCCTGTCGCCGACGAAACGCCCCCCCGCCATGGCAAGCGAGAACGCCGCATATCCGGTTGCGGCGACCGCGACCGTGCTGCCGGCAACGGAAGAAAGGTAGACCGCACTCCAGTCCGCCATGGCGCCTTCGATGATGAAGCAGAACAGGACGATGGCGCAAAGGCCGAAGGTTGCTCGGGTCGGCCAGGCGAGCCCCAGGCCTCCGCCATGGTTGCGTTGACCGCGCCCGAGCGCGGGCAAGGCCAGGAGATTGAGCACCGCGGCGAGCCCGACCGGCATCCACAGCTGTCCGACGGCACTCCAGCCCGAGGCGGCGAGGAGACCGCCGAACGTCGAGCCGGCCAGTCCACCCACGCTGAACGCGCCATGGAACGAGGACATGATCGGCCCGCCCCATCGATGCTCGATATCGCCCGCGTGGCCGTTCATTGCCACGTCGAGCGCTCCGGTCGATATGCCCAGCACAAAGGCCAGGATGATGAACTGGCCGAGGGAGGCGGCCAAGGGGGGGAGCAGCAGCGCCAGTACGACGGCGAAAGCCGCCGTTCCGGTGGCGCGGCCCGTGCCGAGACGCGGCGCCAGAACGCCGGCCGCGATCGTCGAGAGAACCGAACCGATGGTCAGCGCCAACAAAGCCAAGCTCAACCCCTGGTCCGACAGGTCGAGCTTTGCCTTGAGCGCGGGGAGCACCGCCGCCCATGCGCCGACCCCGATGCCGAGGGTTAGGAAAATAAGGAACGTCCCGCCGCGCTCGGTCCAGGACGCGTCCCGGCCACCGCCGGTGGTCGCGGTGGTCATCGATGCGCCAGCGCGGCTTGAGGACGCGCCGCCCCAGCCACCTGCACCCGCGGCGCCGAAGCGTGCAAGGCTGGTTCCGGCCGCACCGATGCGGCACGATGGATCCGCAAACCGCTTCGCTCGAACCCGTCGAGCTTCGCGTCGGGTGCGTCGGCCTCGACCACGAGGTCAGCGATCTCGGACAAGGGCGCCACGCCGAACGGCGCCGTGGTCGCCAGCTTATCGTTACTGAGCGCCACCACGGTTCTCTCGCTTCTTTCCAGCATCTGCCGCTTGAACTCCGCCTCTTCCGCGTCGAAGACCGTGATGCCGGTCACGGAACTGGCCGCGCACGTGCCGAGAAGACACACGTCGGCCCGAACGGCCTGAAGGTCCCGAAGGGCTCTGGCGCCGATACAGCCGCCAACGCGCGCATCAACCCGTCCTCCCATGACGATGAGCTCCGTGTTCGATCGCCCGGCCAGTTCCGCGGCAATCGAGGGCGCATTTGTGACCACCGTCAGCCGCAGCTCGGGCGATAGATTCCGCATGATGTGGAGATTGGTCGAGCCGGCGTCGACGAGAACGATGTCGCCCGAGCACACGAGCGATGCCGCCACCCGACCGAGCGCGGCCTTGCGCGCCGGATCATGCAGGTTTCGCTCTGTCAGCGGCCCGGAAGCCGGCGAGATCGGCAAAGCGCCGCCATAGACTCGACGGCACAACCCTGCCGCCGCCAGATCGCGCAGATCACGGCGAACGGTGTCTTCGGAAACGTCGAAGTCCCGCGCCAGCTCGGCAGCCAGAACACGGCCCCGCTGAATGAGCCGGGTCTTTATGGCGTGCTGGCGTTCTTCCAAAAGAATCACGACGGCTCCTCTGTGGGGGGTGGCCTGCCATGGAACCATGCATGATCGTGCACAATGACGCAAGACCAACGATGCGAGGACGCGAAGTCGGGCACCACCCTTGGGGCTGCGCGGCGCCGGAAAGGAGCGGTGTCCGACAAGCCAACCCGCCGCTTACGAGGTGGGGGGCAGCACCGGCACCTTGTCCTGCCTTTCGCCTTCCGCCGAAGTCTCGGCCGAGGCTTGCCCGATGCAGAAGGCGACAGCCTCCGACAGGGTCGCAGCCGAGGCCTCGCCGATCATGTCGCCCTGCGGATCGGACTGGCCTTCGACGCTGCGCCACCACGCACCGATCAGGATCTTTGCCGAAGGCGATCTCCGCCGCAACCGTCGGATAACGAACCGCAGGTAGGCGGAACTGCTGCCGCCGAGGCACGACAAGCAGATCAGGCGGGAGCGGGACAGGTCGAGCCTGTCTATATTGGCCTTCAACAATGTTTCGTATGAGGCGGAGGCGGCACCGAACTCGTGCTTGACCAAAAGGTGCGCCAGCAGCATGGCGGCCGCATCGTCGAGCGGCCCGCGACTGCCGACGCACAGCACGACATGATCGTTCCTCCATTCCGGCGCCAGTAGCGGTTCCGGAGCCTTCTCCAGCAATGTTTTCTGCTCATGAGCCTGGCCGGCGTGCGTGATCTTGTCGATGATCGCATGCGGGTTCATCGATGACTCGGACGGTTTCGCGTCCGCCTCCCCGTCTGCTTCGGCCAGGTCCTCCATCATCTCGGCGGTTGCTTCGGCGATCCTGCGCTGCCGGTCGGCATCAAGCCTTTCCTGCGCGACGTCGTCCTGCGCTAGCAGAAGGCCGGGCAAAACGACGCTGTCGCAATATTCGGTCAGGCTCATCGTGCGCAGCAGCTGATGGGCCTGATCGGAAGCTTCCACCGGGTCATTGGCCAGCATGCGTTGGTAGAACACTTCGGGCGGCGACAGCGGCGGACGATCGCCGAGGAGGACGTCCAGGAAGTTGAGCTGCTCGACGTGGCGGCCCAGTACGACCAGGCAGACCGTCATCGGCGTGGACAGAATGAGCCCGATCGGGCCCCACAAAGCCGTCCAGAAGGTCGCGGCGAGCACCACCGCCACGGGCGAGAGACCGGTGTTGTGCCCGTACAGGAACGGCTCGACCACTTGGCCGACGAGGACTTCGGTGACGACGAAGACGGCGAGCGTCCAAAGCGTGATCGACCAGCCGGGATCGACCGAGGCGGCCAGAACTACCGGCATAACGGCGGCCAGCGGCGGTCCGACATAGGGTACGAAGCGCAGACAGCCGAACAGTACGCCCCACAGGATCGGACTCGGGACGCCGACCACCCACAGCGCCAAGCCGACAACCAAGCCGGCTCCGGTATTGACGGCGAGTTGCGAGAGCAGGAGCCGGCTAAGCCGATGCGCCGCGTCGTCGATCGCAGCCGTGCTGCGATGCAGATCGCCCGCACCGAACAGGCGAATCATCCGATTCCGCAGATCATCGCGCTGCAGCTGTATGAAAATCACGAAAACGACTACGATGCCGGTGGTGG
>JBBPYT010000204.1:0-2432 GCA_038199665.1 Hyphomicrobiales bacterium | reverse complement strand
GGTAAGCGGGATCGGCGACTCGATGACGAAACGCGGCGAGGGACCCGTCGCCGAGAATGCGGCCATGACCGGAACCGACATGGCCACGTACACGCGCGAGAGGCCGGGCATGAGCGCGTTCGTGCTCGAGGACGGCGTCGTCTACCACGCCTACTCCTCCTATGCGCGCGGACTGGACGGCCTCTGGGGCATGTACCAGTGGCTCGACCGCGCACCGAAGGGGCGCAACGAGACCGGGATCTGGTGGCGCCGCCACGACGAGTACGACAAGGGCTGAGCGAAGGCGTGGTTGTCGCGGCGCAACCGCGCGACTGGAGATCTCACGACGCATGGCTTCCGAGCGAGCTTCCCATCAAGCTTTTTTTTGTGTCTCGGCGCTGCTCTTCGCCGCCAGCGCGGCGGTGACGATTGTCTGGTGCGCGTCCATGTCGGCGATGGGCGAGGTGCCGATGCCCGGCGGCTGGACGATGTCGATGATGTGGATGCGGATGCCCGGGCAGACGTGGCACGGCGCCGCGGCGTCGTTCCTTGGCATGTGGGTCGTGACGATGGTGGCGATGATGCTGCCGTCCTTGGTCCCGATGCTGTGGCGCTACCGCCAGGCTGTTGGCGAGCCAGGCGAGAAGCGCCTCGGTCGGCTGACCGCGCTCGTGGGCGTGGGTTACTTCTTCGTCTGGACCATGTTCGGAATGGCCGCTTTTCCACTAGGCGTCGCGCTGGCGGCGATCGAGATGCAGCAACCGGCGCTGGCGCGCGCCGTACCGATCGCGGTCGGTGTGGTCGTCCTGATCGCCGGCTCCCTCCAGCTCACCGCGTGGAAGGCACGTCACCTTGCCTCCTGCCGGGAGGCGCCCGGGCGCGGCCGTACGTTGGCGGCCGACACCGGCGCGGCTTGGCGACACGGTCTGCGCCTCGGCCTCCACTGCAGCTACTGTTGTTCCGGCCTGACGGCGATCCTCCTGGTCATCGGGGTCATGGACCTGCGCGCGATGGCTGTCGGTACGGCAGCAATCACCGTCGAACGTCTCGCACCGGCCGGTGAGCGCGTCGCACGAGCCATCGGAGCCGTCGTCGTTGGGGCAGGGTTGTTTCTGATCGCGCAAGCCTACGAGCTCGGCTGACGCATCTGCCTCGTGCCGCGTCGTCTATTGGAATTTCGCGCACCGCGGACCTGGGCCGAGCGCTTCTATCCCAACCTCGTTCATTGGAACAAACCCGACCGGGGCGGCCATGCGGGCGGCCGTGGCGCCTACGGGGGCTACCGACGCGAGTCTGGAAGAGGTTTGGCAAACTGAAACGGCCGCAGATCTGATTATGAGCTGGTCGGGACGCACATCTGGCGATGATAAGTGGATCAGCATGCCGAGTGATGCGCGCTGCCGGATAGATGCGCGGGGCACCGTTGGCCGGCGGCGCAAGGCCACGGCCCGAAGCTGGAACAGGCCGCGCCGGATCACGGCCTCACCATCCCGGTTGGTGCGGGAGGAGCCGGCGGCGCACGCGGTTGCATCCAGCGTTCGCAACGAACGCAGCTCTTCAATGGTCTGCGCGGCCATTTGGGGGAGATCGGCGTGATCGCGGCGCAGGGCCCCAGACATGCCCGCGAACTGGCGGGACTGATCGAGGCTTGCGGCGGCTTCGTCCCGCCTGTCGCCCCTGTCGGCCCTCAGAGCTTGACGGCCCAGAAATCGCGCAGGAGAAAGAAGATGTTCAGAACAAGGACGAATACAGCGCAGACTACCGCGATCCAGGCCCAATTGCTGCCGCTGAACGTTTCGCTGTAGCGGCCCAGGATGAAGGCAAAAACTGCCACCGCAAAAACCTGGTTGGACTTTGCGAGCAGCCGGTTCTTGCTGGGCGACAGGGTAAAGCGCAGGGAGATGCGACGAGGGTCTTCGCCGCCTTTTGGGAGCTGATCCATCATCACTCGCCGCAGTTCAAGTCGAAAGAGGGCGATTGCTTTTCGCTGCCGAAGGTCGTCGCCGCGATTACATGCCCGGCGCATGCCGCATCGGGCACAAAGACGGCTTGAACCGACAGTCCACCCTTGAAGAACCGTGACTTGAACGTCCGATGACCCGGAACCATCCCGTTCTTGCCGATGACGGAGAGCGTCAGTGGAATGGCACTGTTGGCTTCGCCCTGGCTGACGAGCCGCGCCGCGAAGAGCAGGTCAGAGGCCAGTTCGCGCGCATCGCCTTCACCGATCATCGTGTTCCACGCCTTGAACTTGGCACGCGGTGCGATGTTTGCCGAAAGTACGCCTGTCGTCTGGTACACCATTTGACTTCCCTTTCTGCCCACCTCGGGACGTCTAACGAATTGGATCGTATCCACTCCGTTCGGCAGGTCGGCCCTGATCGGCCCCCATCGGGTGGTCCGGGTTGAATGTTAGTTCATGGTGGGCCTGGGCGCCACCACCAGCATGGCCG
>JBBPYT010000203.1:0-4949 GCA_038199665.1 Hyphomicrobiales bacterium | reverse complement strand
TGCACAACGGCATCGAATATGCCGACATGCAGCTCATCACCGAAGCCTACGACCTTCTCAAGACCGTCTATGGGCTCGGCGCGCCGGCCATCGCGGACATCTTCGCGGAGTGGAAGTCGGGCGACCTCGACAGCTACCTCATCGAAATCACGGCCGCGGTGCTGCGCAAGCGCGACGAGGTCACGGGCGGTGCCCTGGTCGATTCGATCCTCGACGAGGCCGAACAGAAAGGGACCGGCCGCTGGACGGCCAGCAATGCGCTCGACCTCGGGGTGCCGCTCACCGGCATCACCGAAGCCGTCTATGCCCGTGCCCTCTCGGGCCAGCGCAAGCTGCGCGCCGAAGCCGCGAAAAAGCTCCCGCACAAGGCCCAAGCGCCGCGCCAGCCCCAGCAGAGCGATCTCGACAGTATCCGCGACGCCCTCTACGCCTCGAAGATCGTCGCCTATGCGCAGGGCTTCGAGCAGATGACGGCAGCCTCGAAGGACTATGGCTGGGATCTGAAGCTCGGCGAAGTCGCCACCATCTGGCGCGGCGGCTGCATCATCCGGGCCCGCTTCCTCGACCGCATTCGCGAGGCCTACGACAAGGAGGCCGTCATCTCGAACCTGATCTTGCAGAACTACTTCCGCGATGCCGTCCTGAAGGCCGAAGAGGCCTGGCGGCGCGTCGTAGCGCTGGCGGTCGAGCACGGCGTCGCCATCCCGGCGTTCTCCTCGTCGCTCAGCTATTACGACGGGCTGCGGCGCGCCCGGGGGCCCGCCAACCTGCTGCAAGGTCTGCGCGACTATTTCGGCGCTCATACCTACCGGCGGCTGGACAAGGAGGGCTCGTTCCACACGCGCTGGGGCCAGGACGGCAAGGAAACCGCGGTCTGAACTCCCGCCCGAAACCTCGAAGGCCGATCGCGGCCTTCGAGGCACGAGCGGTTTCTTGCTTCAGCCGACTGCATTCGAGATCTCGATCAGGTTGTCGTCCGGGTCGCGCACATAAACCGACAGCAGCGTGCCGGCCGCGCCGATGCGCTCGACCGGCCCTTCCTCCACCGGCACCTCGCAGCGGGCCAGATGGATCATGAATGCGGGCATGGGCAGCGCCATTATGAAGCACAGGTCGGCCGAGCCTGGCGTCGGACGCCTGGCTTTCGGCTCGACTTCGCGGCCCTCCCGATGCAGGTGGATCCGCTGGTTGCCGAACTGCAGCGCGTGCCGTTCTTCGCCGAACCTGACGTGTTCCATCCCGAGCACCGCCTCGTAAAAGGTGATTGTTCTCTCAATATCGGCGACGGTAAGGACCAGATGATCGAGGCGGTCGATCCGCATCGTCGTTCTCCTTTGTTCGGTCGAGTTGATCGATCGGCCATTTCTGTTCGACACGAGTGAGATCGATCAACCGACGACCGCCTGGGCCCGGCGGGCTACCAGGGCTCGATGTTTCCGGCGCTCCGGCGAAATGGCGGCGTTCTGTCGATCGCTTTAGGATTTTTTCGTCATCGCGTGACGACTTTTTTGTTTTTTTCGCGTTAGAACCCGCCACATGCGTGCCAGACCTCCTCCCGCATTGCGTTCGCGCCTCATCGGGCTGCCGGGCCATCCGCCGGCCGCCCGCGAGGCAACGACGCCATGAAGATCGTCCTGCCGTTCGTCAGCAACACGCTGATGAATTTCGTCATCGGCCTGCTGCTGGCCCGCTTCCTCGGCCCGGCCGAATATGGCCGCCTGGCGCTGGCCCTCGCCACCGGGCAGGTGATCCAGACAGTCATGTTCGACTGGCTGCGCCTTGCCGCGACCCGCTTCTATTCGGAGCGATCCCGCCAGGAGCGCCCGCAGCTGCGCGCCAGCTTCGATGCGAGCTTCGCGGTGCTGATCACCCTGCTCTGCACCGGTGCGGTCGCGTTCATGCTGAGCGGCGTGCATGTGCCGCTGTCGCGTAGCCTGATCGGGCTCGCGGTCGGCGCGGCGGTCGCCAACGGCCTGTTCGACTACCATACGGCCCTTGTCCGGGCGCGTTTCCTCGACGGCGCCTACGCCCGGATCATCATGGGCAAGAACCTCCTGTCGGTCGTGCTGACGATTGGCGGCGCATGGTGGTCCGGCTCCGCCGTTTTTGCGCTGACCGGCCTTTGCCTGTCGATGACCGGCTCGCTCGTGGCGGCCCGCAAGTCGCTGACCGATGCGGGCACGACGCCGCGCCTGGCG
Source organism: Hyphomicrobiales bacterium (assembly GCA_038199665.1). Lineage (GTDB taxonomy): Bacteria > Pseudomonadota > Alphaproteobacteria > Rhizobiales > Beijerinckiaceae > Lichenihabitans. The sequence continues at coordinate 2,751 of JBBPYT010000203.1, read as the reverse complement.
GAACGCGGCCTCGTGGCCCAGTCGCTGCGCTATGCCATGCCGATCGTCACCGCGAACATGCTGTATCAGCTGATTCCGCTGATCGACCGGGCCTTGATCGCGCACAGCTACGGCTTCGCCGAATCCGGGCAGTTCTCGCTCGCCTATGACCTCGGCATCCGCATCGCACTGGCGGTCGGCTCGACGCTCGACGTGCTGTTGTTCCAGATCGCGGTCAAGGCCGACGAGGCAAATGGCGCCGATCACGCGCGTCGGCAAATCGCGCACAACATGGCCGTCGTCCTGGCCATCATCGTTCCGACCTGCCTGGGGGTCTGGCTGGTGATGCCGAGCTTCCAGCAGCTCGTGGTGCCGCCCGAATTCCGCGGCCCCTTCGGGCATCTCCTGGGTCTGATGCTGCCGGGCTTTTGCTGCTTTGCATTGATCCACTATGCGGTGCACCCCGTTTTCCTGATCAGCAAGCGAACGGCGCCGCTGATCGTGGCCGGAGCCTTGGCCTCGATCACCAACCTGGGCCTGATCTACGCCCTGCCCCAGGCCATGGATGCGACGCATTTCGCCTATGCGTTGACGGGTGCGCTCGGCGTCGCGCTTTCGATGCTGGTGGTGATGGCAGCCATCCAGCGTGCCGTCTGGCCCAGCCCGAGGGACTTGGTGGTCACTGCTCTCGGCGCCGCCGCCATGGCGGCCGTCCTGCTCCCCCTGAGGTCGATGACACCGGGCATCCTCACCCTCGCGATTCAGGTGATGCTGGGCACGATCACCTATGGGTCCTTCGTGTTCGCCTTCGACCTCGCCGGCCTGCGGGCCGTGCTGGTGAACCATTTGCCCCTGCCCGGCCGCATTGCGCGGCGCCAGGAGGTATGATGCCCGTCGTGGAGCAATCCGCCTTGGCCTTGCGAAGCTCGGCGGCTCCCAAGCGGAGAAAAAGTAGCACGTCCGTGATGCTGCCTAGCTCGAGGCGGTATCAACAAATTGTTTCTGATACGCATGCACACTGGCGAAGGCGGCTTTCGTCGCACCAGGCAGAAAGCCATATGCCAGATTGGCGGAGTCAAATAGTCCTTTAATTCTAGCTTCTATGCAGCATACATCCTTTCCCTCTTGTCTTAATTTTTCATACTGGTCTTTGTACCCTTCAATTAATGACAGTACATAGAAGTATTGCTCAGCTAGGTTCATGATTTGTAGCCTTACCTTCTAAGCACGAGTCCGGTCCCGTGCCGGGACTTTTGCACGGAGATTTTTGGCAAGGAGGCCACGGGTCATGTGGCCGTGGGCGTTCGAATCGACGGTTGCATTATGGTCATCCTGAGTTGTGGGTACGTGAACACTTCATAGTGATGGTTTATTCAAAAAAAAATCATCGGGTGCGGGTGCTCGCCGTCACATCCTCTCGGCGCCTGGGACGGGTCGACAAAACTCGCGAGCCTACACGCGTGCCATGGAGTTTCGCGGATGCGTGGTCGCAGAGACGGAGTCATGAAGATTTTTAGCGCGGCGCATCGGTCCGCTCGGATGTGAAAACCGGCACGTTAAAGAGCCAGTAACGATGGTTATTAATCCAAGATTTACTGTCATAATCTACTAACCATTAAAATAGATGATTAACGACGAACATACAGAATCGACTATATTCCTCGCCTGAGATCGTTCCGCTCTCTCGATGGAATATTCAGCATGAAGCGCTCTTGGGCTTTCTTCGGCCTCGCGGCTATGGCCGCGGCGTGGGTCGGGCCGGCTGCGGCGGGGACCTACTCTTCGTCTCCCAAAGTGATTGCCGGAAGGGGGCCGCGTTCCGGCGTCGACGTTTACGTCGAAAATCCCGACCCCCAGCCGCCGATCTACTGGTCGCAAGGCACCGAGCCCCCACCGCCGCAGCCGCCGCGCGATTATGGCGGAGGCTTCCTGCAATACCTGCTGACCGGAACCGAGCAGCGCCCCGTGCAGCCCCGCTTTTACCGGCGAACCTCTCAGCCGGCCTATAATTACGCGCCGGCGCAGGGTCAGGCTTACGTTCCGGGGCCTGTGGCCTACGCTCCTGCCGGCTTGCCCGGTGGGGGCGAAGACGGTGCCGGCTACGCGGCAGTAGCCGAACCCGTGCAGGCGGCGATCGATCCCGTGTATCGCCGGCAGGAAGTGGCCTATGCGGGTACCCAGGCCCCCGGCACCATCGTCATCGATACGGCCAGCAAGTTCCTGTATCTGGTCGAGCACGGGGGGCGTGCCCTGCGCTACGGCATCGGCGTCGGACGCCCGGGCTTTCTTTGGGCCGGCACCAAGAGCATTACGCGCAAGGCGGAATGGCCGGATTGGACCCCGCCCGTGGATATGATCGCGCGCCGACCCGACCTGCCCCGCCACATGGAGGGCGGCATCGCCAACCCGCTCGGGGCCCGTGCCATGTATCTGGGCTCCTCCTTGTACCGCATCCACGGCACCAACGAGCCCAACACGATCGGCACCAACGTTTCGTCCGGCTGCATCCGGCTCCTCAACGAAGATGTGGCGGACCTTTACGGTCGCGTGCGGGTCGGGACCAAAGTCCTGGTCCTGTAGCCCCCCGGCCCGCCAAATTCAGGCCTCGTCGAGCGTGGCGATGAAGTGCCCCAGATAGACAAGGCCTGCGGCCAGACCCCGAGCCCGGCCGCCGAGCCGATGTGGCCGAGCGCGCCAACATCGACGATGCGGGCGCCCCAGGCGTCCGAGGCGGCTGAGCGACCTCGGTCACCAGTTAGACGCGTTCACGGG
>JBBPYT010000202.1:0-17366 GCA_038199665.1 Hyphomicrobiales bacterium | reverse complement strand
CTGATCATCGGACTGCTCGCAATCACACTCATCGGCGCCTTGGCGTCCACGACGATCAATGTCAATCGGTTCTCACTGCACGCGCTCTACCGCAATCGCCTGATCCGGGCGTTCCTGGGCGCCAGTAACCCGAACCATAAAGCGGACGCCAACCGCTTCTCCCAGTTTGCTCTGTCGGACAATCCGCGCATGGCGAGCCTCTGGCCGCCGGCACCTTTGGGCGGCTGGGCCATGCTCGACAGAAGCCTGTGGCGGCCGTTTCACGTCATCAACATGGCCCTGAACATCGTGTCGACGCGCCGGCTGGCCTGGCAAGAACGCAAGGCCGAGGCCTTCACGGTCAGCCCGCTGCACGCCGGCAGCGCGTGCAAGAAATACCGTCGAACGGCGTGCTACGGCGATCCCAACGGGGGCATGTCGGTCGGAACCGCGGTTGCGATCTCGGGCGCCGCCGTCAGTCCTAACATGGGCTACCATTCGTCGCCTGCCGTCGGCTTCTTGATGGCGCTTCTCAACGTCCGGCTCGGTTGGTGGTTGGGGAATCCCGGCAAAGAAGGCGCCACGACGTTTCGCCGGGACGGGCCCAGGCTTGCCGTTGCACCGCTCCTGGTCGAGGCCTTCGGCCTGACAACGGATACGAAGCCGTATGTCTATCTTTCGGACGGCGGTCATTTCGATGACCTCGGCCTGTACGAGATGGTGCGACGGCGATGCCGGTTCATCCTGCTTGTCGACGCTGGCTGCGACAAGGGCTTCGCCTACGAGGACCTCGGCAATGCAGTGCGCAAAGTGGCGCTCGATCTCGGCATCACGATCTCCTTCAAGGGCATAGACAAGTTGCGGCGGCGCCCGGACGACGCGACGGATGTCGGTGCTGGACAGCCCTACACAGCGCTAGGCACCATCGATTACCGCGCGGCGGACGGAGCCGGCGCGCAGGGCACGATCGTCTACCTCAAGCCCGCGTATCACGGAGTCGAGTCGGCCGGAATACGAAGCTATGCGATGGCGAACCGGGACTTTCCGCACCAGAGCACGGCCGATCAATGGTTCAGCGAATCGCAGTTCGAGAGCTATCGCGCGCTGGGGTTCGAGGTCGCGCTCGGCGCGACGGCAGACGTTCGCAAGCTGCTGCTCGGCCTCGCTTCGCCAGCCCCGCCGGCCATGGGAGCCTGATCTCCGCCTTTGAACTTCGCCGTCAGCTCTCCGATCACTGGCCAGCTCAAACTGCCAAAAAAATCCCGCTCCCGAGAAATCTTGGTCTGTCAGGTTCCGGCCAGTGCCTTCTCCCGGATCGCACTGAGAGTCGTACCGGGCGTGATGGCGTCGGCATCGATCTTGAGATGGACGATGGACGGTAAGCCGGAAGCGCGCGCGGCCGCGAAGGCTTCGGCGAAGTCCTCCGTTCTGTCCACGGTGACCCCGAAGCCGCCGAAGGCGCGGGCATAGGTGGCAAAATCGGGATTCCTTAAGTCGGTCGCCATCACCCGCCCCGGATATTCGCGCTCCTGGTGCATGCGGATCGTGCCGTAGCTCGCATTGTCGCAGATGACGCCGACGATCGGCAGATCGTATTGCACCGCCGTGGCGAATTCCTGCCCGTTCATCAGGAAATCGCCATCCCCGTTGATCGAGACCACGGTCCGCTTCGGGTGCAAGCGCTGCATCGCCACCGCCGCCGGTATGCCATAGCCCATGGAGGCCGAGGTCGGGGCGATATGCGAGCCGAAACATCGAAAGCGGAAGAACCGGTGGATCCAGGCGGCGTAGTTGCCCGCACCATTGCAGATGATGGCATCGCCCGGGAGGTTCTGGCGCAGCCACACCATCACATGGCCGAGGTTGACTTCGCCGGGCTGCTCGGTCGCGGTCTCGCTCCAGGCCAGGTAGTCGGCATGCGCGGCGGCGGCGTTCTCAGCCCAGCCGGGCTGACCGGACAGCGGCAGCTTCGCGAGTGCCGGCACGAAACGGGTCGGCGTGGCGTGAATTGCGAGATCGGGGCAGTAGACACGCCCGAGTTCCTCGACGCCGGGATAGACGTGGACCAGCGCGGCGCGGGGTTCGGGAACGTCGAAGAGCGTGTAGCTCTGTGTGGCGATCTCGCTCAGCCGCCCGCCGATCATCACCACGAGGTCGGACGCCTTCACCCGGGCGATCAGCTTGGGGTTCGGGGCCAGGCCGACATCGCCGGCGTAATTCGGGTGCAGGGCATCGAACAATGGAGCTCGGCGATAGCTCGTGCCGACCGGGACGCCGAACTGCTCCGCGACCCGGTGCACGATAGTGCGCGCGTCCTCGTCCCAGCGGCTGCCGCCCAAGATGAAGAACGGACGCTCCGCCGCCCGAAGCATTGCTTCGAGCTTGGCCATTTCGGTTTCGCCCGGCGACGTTTCGATAGGCCAGAACGGCGGCGCGGCGGCGACCGACACGCGTTCCGTCAGCATGTCGCGCGGCAGGCTGACCACCACCGGGCCGGGACGCCCGCTGGTTGCCGTGTAGAACGCTCTCGACACGAGTTCCGGCACGCGCGCCGGGTCATCGATCTCGGTGGTCCATTTCGTCATGCTGCCGAACACGGCGCGGTAGTCGAGTTCCTGGAAGGCTTCCCGGTCCCGCACGCCGCGCTGGACCTGGCCGACGAACATGATCATCGGCGTCGAATCCTGGTGCGCGATGTGGATCCCCGCAGCCGCGTTGGCGGCGCCCGGCCCGCGCGTCACGAAGCAGATGCCGGGCCTACCTGTGGCCTTGCCGACCGCTTCGGCCATCATGGCGGCGCCGCCTTCCTGGCGACACGCCGTTACCGTGACATCGGTGTCGTGCAGCGCGTCGAGCACCGCAAGGTAACTTTCGCCAGGGACGCAGAAGACGTGTCTCACGCCGCTGGCGACCAGTTGCTCGACCAGCACTTGGGCGGCGGTCCGGCTGTTGCCCGTCGGAGGCGCATGCGGCATGGAAGGTCCAAGGTCCAGACGGTTTGGGATCGGGATGGCCCCTCATGGGCCGAACAGCACCCGTTCGGTGTAGGCAAGGTCACCCAGCCGGGGTGGCTCCGGGCCGCGGAAATACTTCGGGCCCAGTGGGCTGCGGAAATGTCCGACGAGGCCGCTTTCCGGCCCGTTGCCGTCGTGCACGACGATCGGGATTCCACGCCGCAGCAGGAAGCGTCCGATCGGCCCCGCGAAGCGGACGTAATCCGCGATGGCGCGGCAATAGATCAGCTGACGCATCGGCAGGGGTACCCGTCCCGCACGGATGCGGACCGGCAGAAAGACGAAAGGGTGCAGCCCGTCGGGCGTCTCGGCCACCAGGCTGAGGCAGCCCATGGCGGCGTGCTCGACCAGGAGATCACGCTCCGGCATGGAAGCGAAGCGGCCGGCCGCAAGATCCGGCCGGACCCGATGCAGGCGGCAACCCGCAACGGTTCCGTTCAGGGCCGGGATCGAGAGAAATTGGCCCGACGCATAGCGCCTGAAGCCTTGTGCCTCGACGGTCGGCCAGGTGTGCGGCGCCGCGGAAGCATTGATGTAGGTGACGTGCTTGTGCTTCAGTGCGAAAAAGACCAGCAGCGACGCCTGACTCCGGAACTCCGGATCGACGTACCAGCTGGACAGATTGCAGCGTATCCTGCCTTCTCCCCCGGTTTCGAGCGCCGCGTAGAGGAGCAAAACGACCCCGACCGGGGTTCCCGCGCTTTCCAACATGAAGCCGTATCGGGGAACGTTCGACGGCAGGACGCGCGCCGCCTGTCGCTCGAAGCCGCGCATCCAATAGCGTCGGCTGCGGCCCGCAAAGCCCTGCAGCAACAGGCCGACGACCGCCTCGATGTCGGCCTCTCCGATCTGGCGACATCGGACTCTTGGTTGCAATTCGGCGATCGTCATCGTTCACCATTGGGACGCGATGAACTTGTTTACACCCCGAGTCTAAACTAACAGCCAACGTCACCGATGAGAGGGGTCGAGCAGATGTCGGTTAGGTTAACCATCATCGCCGAAATCGAAAAAGTCGCCGCTGAGCAGAACAAGACTTTGCATCCGCTTGCGGACGAATTGGTACTGCTGAACTCGGGACTCGATTCTTTGTGTTTCGCCATTCTGGTGACGCGGCTTGAGGACGACCTCGGCTTCGATCCCTTCACCGCGTCTGATGACGTCTATTTTCCTGTGACGCTCGGCGACTTCATCGGGTTCTACGAAGATGCAGCAAAGCACAATAGCCCTGCGGCGCTTGCTGGGTGATGCAGCCGACCTGTCGGGTCGCAGCATTCACGGCGCCCAAGCGAGCTCATCGCTCGGGCAGGTGCGATGCGGCACGGGTTTCGGCGGTTGCCTGCCTGAGCTTGCCGGCCGTACGGTGCTGCTGGTCACGACCGAGCAGTTGAGCGCGGGGCTGGCGCTGATCGAGCTTGACGGCGTCGCCCGCCGAATTGTGCTCTGCCCCCCCGATCTGCAGCCCGAACATCTGACCACCGTGGTTGCGGACGCCGGGGTCGATGCGCTCGTGACCGATTGCGACCCGATCGGGTTGGCGGGTCTGGATCTGCCGCTGCTCGCGTACCGTCTTCCGCTCGTTCCGGCAGAGGTCGACGTTGGCGAAAGCCGGACCACCGAATGGGTGATGTTGACCTCCGGCACCACCGGGGCGCCCAAGATGGTGATCCATAGCCGTGCCGGCCTCACGGGTGCAATTACTCGCAAGCCCGGTGGAAATCGTCCCGTCGTATGGGGCACGTTCTACGACATTCGTCGCTACGGCGGGCTGCAGATCTTCTTTCGCGCCCTCCTCGGCACAGGCTCGTTGGTTTTGTCGAGCGCGGGGGAGGACGTGGGCGACCATCTCCGGCGCCTAGCCGGGCACGGGGTGACTCACCAGTCAGGCACCTCGTCCCATTGGCGCCGAGTCCTGATGAGCCCTGACGCCCGCATCATCGATCCCGACTACGTCCGCCTGTCCGGCGAGGTCGCCGATCAGAACATTCTGGACAGCTTGCGCAAGGCCTATCCTCGCGCCGAAATCGGCCATGCCTACGCGAGCACCGAAGCCGGCGTCGGCTTCGAGGTCACCGACGGCTTGGAAGGCTTTCCAGCCGCCTTGATGGATCGATGCGGCGAGGTCGAGATGAAGGTCGAGGACGGCTCGCTGCGCATCCGTTCGATTCGCACGGCCAGCCGTTACGTCGGTGCTGGCGCGGCCAGGCTCGCGGATCGGGAGGGCTTCGTCGACACGGACGACATGGTGGAGCGTCGTGGAGACCGCTATTACTTCAACGGGCGGCGAAGCGGGGTGATCAATGTCGGGGGCCTGAAGGTTCATCCGGAAGAGGTGGAGGCCGTCATCAATCGCCACGGCCGCGTCCGCATGTCGCTCGTCAAGGCGAAAGCCAATCCGATCACCGGCTCCATCGTGGTGGCGGACGTCGTGCTGAACGAGGGCGACGCTTCCTCACCGGAGGCGGACGCAAGCCATGCGACATTGAAGAACGAGATCCTGCAGATCTGCCGCGACGAACTCCCCCAGCACAAGGTGCCGGTGCTGGTGCGCTTCATTCCCGAACTCGACGTGACCGAGGCCGGCAAATTGGCGCGCCCGCATGCGTAACGTGATCGTGACGGGGGGCAGCCGCGGCTTGGGGCTCGGCATCGCGCGCCGGCTCGCGGCCGGCGGCCACAATGTGCTGGCAGTAGCCCGCAAAGCAAGCAAGCCGCTGGAAGACGCCATCCGCGAGGCCGAGCAGCATGGGTGCGGCTCGATCCGCTTTGCGGCGTTCGACCTCGAGGAGATCGACGCCATTCCGGAATTTGCGCGCGCCGCGCGGAAGGACCACGGGCCGGTTTACGGCCTCGTCAACAATGCCGGCATCGGGACCGGGGGCCTCCTTGCCACCATGCACAATTCCGAGATCGAGCGGCTGATCCGCTTGAATACGCTCTCGCCCATCATCCTGACCAAATATGTGGTTCGGGCCATGATGGCGGACGGGGAGGGCCGCATCGTCAACATGTCCTCGATCAACGGCTCGACCGGCTTCAACGCGCTTTCGGTCTACGGCGCCACCAAGGCCTCGCTGATCGGCTTTACTCGCTCGTTGGCCCGCGAGGTCGGCCGCCTCGGCATCACGGTCAACGCCGTCGCACCGGGCTTCATCGCCACCGAAATGACGGCCGGATTGGACGATCGGCAGCGCGAGCAGATCGCGTGGCGCAGTGCCATGCGGCGCCTCGCCGAAACCGAGGACGTCGCCCGCGCCGTGGAATTCCTGCTCGGCGAAGGCGGCCGCAACATCACCGGAACCGTGATGACCGTGGATGCGGGAACGACGGCGTAGGGACATCCTCAATCTGACCGGACTGGATCGCCGGGTCCATCCTGAGTCGATCAGGTCTTGTCCGCTTCACCCTGCCGGGCATGAAGGGGCTTCGCGAAGACCGCCGAACCCGCAATCTTGGTTGAACTCGCGACCGGATAGGGTGGAATGGTCATGGCATCGCCTCAAGTCCAACCAATGTAGCTATGTTGCTACATTTTTGCTCGCCTGAACGGACGGCCGTTCCCGAGGCTCAACTGAATTCGCAGCGAGTATCGATCGAAGGTCCCACCTACTGCAGTGGCCAGGTCGGGCCACGCCAGGTAACATGCCATGCAGCGCACTCGAACCCCGTTCTCCGCATGAGCCCCGGCTATCTGCCTTTCGCCGGCGCGCTCGATCTGCCCGCCTTCTTCTGCGACAATTGCGGTTTCTGGCAGCGCCATTTCGCTCAGCCGCAGAGCTGTCCGCTCTGTCTCGACGCGCGCCATGTGGTGCCCCAAAACGGCTGGAGCTTTCGCACCATCGACGAAGCCCGGAGCCTCTACCCGTGCCATTGGGAAGAACTCGAGACCGACGTCTGGCGTTTCTGGAACGATCCGGTGTCCGGCATCGGTTCGACGAGCTATCTGCTGTGCGGCCCATCCGGCAATCTGATGTTCGAGGGCTGCGCCGTCTTCAGCGACGCGGCACTTGACCATGTAGCCTCGCTCGGCGGCGTCCGCATACTGGCGGCGTCCCATCCGCACAGCTACGGCGCGCTGTGGCAGATCCAGGATCGCTTCGACCCCGAAGTCGCGCTGCACCCCGGCGATCTGCCATGGTCGTCGGCCATCTGCGTGACTTGGCCGTTCGACAACCGTCTCGAACCGCTTCCGGACCTGGGCTTGCACCTGACGGGGGGGCATTTTGACGGTCACACGGTGCTGTTCGACAGTCGGCGCCGCATCCTGTTTTGCGGCGACGCGCTGAAATTCGAGCTCGACCCGACGGACCGGCGGCGAGCCACGACCATATCGACCCACAAGGCTTTCGTCCGCGGCGTGCCGCTGACCCCAGGCGAGCTCGGGCGCTATCGCGACATCTTCGCACCGCTCGATTTCGCCCAGACCTGGACGCCGTTCGAACAGGTGCGCAACAGCGGGCGCCGCGAAGCCTTGGCGCTGATCGACGCTATGCTGTCAAGCCGGCCTCACGCCCGCCCGGTGCGGCTGAGCGATCTGGCGCCGACCCCCGGCTCGCGCGGCCCGGCGCCAACCCGACCGTAACGAGCCTCAAGATCTGCCGTGCGCTGCTGGGGATCTCGGGCTCGCGGTTCTCCTTAGGTCGAAGGGCGGACCCTGCCTGTAGGCAACGGATATGCCCGCTTCGAAGCGGTGCCCGCAGGGGCGCCGGAGCCGCAGTGATTTGCCGAAACGTCGAGCCAAGAAATGCATTGATCCTGCCCGCCATCTCGTGAAAATGATCGGCCCTCTACATGCACCCGAGGCAGTTCAATGCGGTTCCCGTCCGTGACTTTGCACCTGCGCCCCGGCCCGAGTTTCGACCGCGCGGACTGTTCGTGACCCGCGTTTTCTCCGAATTGACCCGCCGGCCGCTGGCCCTCTTCGGCTTGATCGCCATCGTGGTTGTCGCCGGGGCGGCGCTTGCCGCGCCGCTGATTGCGCCCTTCTCCCCGTCCGACCAGATGTTCGATGGCCTCAGTCTCGAGGGCGCGCCGCTGCCGCCCTCGCCGAAATTCCTGCTGGGCACCGACACGCTCGGCCGCGACCTCTTGACCCGACTGCTGTTCGGCGCGCGTGCATCGCTGGCCATCGGCCTCGTGGCCAACGGCACGGCCGTGACGATCGGACTCGCGGTCGGCCTCGTGGCCGGCTACAGTCGCGGAGTGGTCGGCAACGTGCTGATGCGCTTCACCGATCTCATGATGGCCTTCCCGGCGCTGCTCCTTGCCATTGTCCTGGCGGCCTTGCTGCACCCGAGCCTGTGGATCGTGGCCCTGGTGATCGCGCTGGTGAACTGGGTGCAGGTAGCCCGCATCGTCTACACCGAAACCCGGGGCTTGGTGGAGCGCGACTTCATCCTCGCCGAACGGTCCCTCGGCGCCGGCCACTTCCGTATCGTCGCGATGCACATCCTGCCCCACCTCGCGCCGACCGCCATCGTCTGGGGCACCCTCGGCATCGCCACGACGGTCCTGCTCGAAGCAACCCTTAGTTTTTTGGGAATCGGCGTTCAACCGCCCAACCCATCCTGGGGCAACATCATTTTCGAGAGCCAAAGCTACTTCCAGGCTGCACCCTGGCTTGTATTTTTTCCTGGCGCGGTCATTCTACTGACCGCGCTTGCCTTCAACCTCGTGGGAGATGCGTTGCGCGACATCCTCGATCCGACCCAGCGCGGAAAGATGTGAGCCATGGTGATCATGCTCGGCCGCCGGGTGCTGCAGGCCGTTCTCATCCTGCTCGGGGTGGCCCTCGTCACTTTCGTGCTTCTGTACTGGTTGCCGGCCGATCCGGCGCGGCTGATCGCTGGCCGCAATGCCACGGCCGCTACCGTCGTCACCATCCGGCACGAACTCGGGCTCGACCAACCCTTGCCGGTCCAGTTCCTGCACTATGTGACGGGCCTGCTCGACGGCGACCTCGGCCGCTCCTACACCCAGAAAACCGGCGTGGCCGGCCTGATCGCGGCGCGTATCCCGGCCACCCTGGTCCTGATGGCGGCCGGCATCCTGGTCGAGGTGGCGCTCGGCCTCACCCTGGGCATTCTGGCCGCGGTGTGGCGCGGCGGCGCGCTCGACCGATCGGTGATGATGCTCTCTTTCGTCGGTGTGTCGGCGCCCCAGTTCGTCGTGGCGCTGCTGCTGCTCTACATCTTCGCGGCGACGCTCGGCTGGTTCCCGATGAGCGGTTTCGGCTCGGTACGCCACGTCGTCCTGCCGGCCCTGACGCTCGGAATCCTGGGCGCCGGGTGGTACGCCCGAATGGTGCGCTCCGCCATGATCGAAGTGTTGGGGCAGGACTATGTGCGGACCGCCCGCGCCAAGGGCCTCTCCGGCAAGCGCGTCCTGGTGCGGCACGCCCTCCCCAACGCGCTGCTCCCGATCATCGCTATGATCGGCATCGACATCGGCCAGTTCATGGGTGGCGTCGTGGTGGTCGAGGCCGTCTACGGCTGGCCCGGCATCGGCCAGTTGGCCTGGCAGGCCATCCAGCAGGTCGACATCCCGATCATCATGGGCGTGACGCTGGTTTCGGCTCTCGCCATCATCCTCGGCAATCTTTTAGCGGACGTCGCCGCCCCGTTCATTGACCCCCGAATCCGCGCGCGCTGAAGGCTGCGCCGACACTCCCTGGAAGGACACCATGCTGCCACGCTTGCTGCAATCCACCGCTTTGGCCGGCCTCTTGGCCTGCTCCGCCTTCGCGGCCCGAGCCGATACTCCGGCCCAGGGCGGTACGATCGTCGTGACCTATAAGGACGACATCGCCACGCTCGACCCGGCCATCGGCTACGATTGGCAGAACTGGTCGATCATCAACAGCCTGTTCTCGCGTCTTGTCGACTACCCGCCCGGAACCACAAAGATCGAGCCCTCGCTGGCCCAATCCTACGACATCAGCCCCGATGGCAAGACCTATACGTTCAAGCTGATGCCCGGCGTGAAGTTCACCAACGGCCGTGAGGTCGTGGCTTCGGACGTGAAATATTCGATCGAGCGGGCCATCAACCCGAAGACGCAGGGGCCGGGCGGCGGCTTCTTCCATTCGATCGTAGGCTCGGACAAGATGCTCGACAGCTCCGCCACGAGCGTCACCGGGATCGAGGTGGTGGACGACCACACGGTGCGCTTCCAGCTGGTGCAGCCGGATGCCACCTTCCTCAACGTGTTGGCGCTCGACTTCGCTTCCGTGGTGCCGAAGGAAGCCGTCGAGGCGGCCAACGGCGACTTCGGCAAGCATCCGGTAGGATCGGGCGGCTTCAAGCTGAAGGAATGGGTGGTCGGCCAGCGCATCGTGTTCGAGCGCAACCCGGACCATTTCCGCAAGGGTGTGCCGCATGTCGACGGATACACGGTCGAGATCGGTCAAGAGCCGCTGGTGGCTTTACTGCGCCTGCAAAAAGGCGAAGTCGACATCGCCGGAGACGGCATACCGCCCGCCAAATATCTCGAGGTTAAGAATTCGCCCGACTCGGCCGACATCATCGTCGACCGGCCGCAGTTGGAAACCAGCTACGTGACGCTCAACACGCAGGTCAAGCCGTTCGACAACCTCAAGGTACGCCAGGCTCTCAATATGGCGATCAACAAGGATCGGATCGTGCGCATCGTCAACGGCCGCGCCACGCCGGCCAACCAGCCCCTGCCGCCCGGCATCCCGGGCTTCGACAAGGATGCAAAAGGCTACGCCTACGACGTCGCCAAAGCCAAATCGCTGCTGGCCGAGGCGGGATACCCGGACGGCTTCTCGACGGAGCTCTATTCCACCAACACCGATCCGCAGCCGCGCATCGCCCAGGCGATCCAGCAGGACCTTGCCGCTGTCGGGGTCAAGGCCGAGGTGAAGGCATTGGCCCAGGCGAACGTGATCGCGGCCGGCGGCTCGCCGGGCCAGGCCCCCATGGTCTGGTCGGGCGGCATGGCCTGGATCGCGGACTTCCCGGACCCGTCCGACTTCTACGGGCCGATCCTCGGCTGTTCGGGCGCCGTGCAGGGCGGCTGGAACTGGTCGTGGTACTGCAACAAGGCCATCGAGCCCCGCGCGACCGCGGCAGACGCCGTATCGGATCCCGCCAAGGCAGGCGAGCGCGCCGAAGATTGGAGGAAGATCTTCTCCGACATCAATGCGGATGCGCCCTGGATTCCGGTTTTGAACGAGCGACGGGTCGTGGCAAAATCGAAACGCATGGGGGGTTCCGATGAGATCTACATCGATCCGACCCGCGTCATCGATTACGAAGCCATCTACGTGAAGCAATAGCGACAGAAACCCCTGGCCCCCTCTCCTCTGCCCAGGCAAAGGGGAGGTCATCGCACGCGATCTGCGGCTTTCTCGAGCGAAGAGGAAGCTGCGGCGCCGAGGCGTGCCCCTACCCCGACGCGGAGAGGTGCGTCCGGGTGAGGGCCCCATTGAAGACGGACAGAACCTCAGTCCTCCGAGCACCCCCTCCATGTGCGTCGCCTGCAATCACACCATCCATCGCAATAACCACCACCTTGGCTGGAACCGCGACAACCCGCCGGCGCTCGTCGCCAAACCCGGCGAGACGATCCATTTCGAGTGCATAGACTCCTCCGGCGGACAGATCGGCCGCCACTCCACGGTCGAGACCATCAGGGCGCTGGACTTCGGCAGGGTCAACCCGGTCACCGGACCGGTCTATGTGGAAGGCGCGGAACCCGGCGACGCCCTCAAGGTGACGATTCGGCATTTCGCGCCGTCGGGCTTCGGGTGGACGGCGAATATTCCGGGCTTTGGGCTCCTGGCCGACCAGTTCGCCGAACCTGCCCTCCATCTCTGGACTTATGACGCGGCCTCGATGACCCCGGCGCTTTTCGGCCCGGGGGGTCGCGTGCCGCTGAAGCCCTTTGCCGGGACGATCGGGGTGGCGCCGGCCGAGCCCGGGCTCCATTCCATCGTTCCGCCGCGCAATGTCGGCGGCAATCTCGACATCCGCGACCTCGCCGCCGGCACGGTCCTTTATCTGCCTGTGGCCGTGCCGGGCGCCCTGTTCTCGATCGGCGACACCCATGCGGCTCAGGGCGACGGCGAAGTGTGCGGCACCGCGATCGAAAGCCAGATGGACGTCGAGGCGACGCTCGACCTCGTCAAGGATGCGCGGCTGAAAAGCCCGCGGTTCACCACCACCGGCCCCGTCGCGCGCCACCTCGACGCGGAGGGCTACGAGGTCACGACCGGCATCGGTCCGGACCTCATGACGGCCGCACGCGAAAGCGTGGCACGGATGGTCGATCTGCTTACGGCCCACCATGGGCTCAGCTCGGTCGACGCCTACATGCTCTGCTCGGTCTGTGCCGATCTTCGAATCAGCGAGATCGTGGATATGCCGAACTGGGTGGTCTCCTTCTACTTTCCCCGTATCGTCTTCGCGTGACGGAACCCGAAAATACGCTGCTCGACGTCCGCGAGCTGACTGACTGGCCGGGCGTGATCTTGCCGCATTGTCCCCCCGCGCCATGCGGGCGGTGCGGGGCGGCGACGTCGCCATGGTGTTCCAGGAACCCATGACGTCGCTCAATCCGGTGATGACGATCGGTGCTCAGCTTGTCGAGACGATCCGCGAACACCAGGGTAGCGAAGGGAATAGCGCCTCGGACCGCGCCCGCAGGATGCTGGATGCGGTGCACATGTCCGATCCCGACCGTCGTCTGACGCAACATCCGCATGAGTTATCCGGCGGCATGCGCCAGCGCGTGATGATCGCGATGGCGCTGTCCTGCCGGCCGAAGCTGCTGATCGCCGACGAGCCGACCACCGCGCTCGACGTGACCGTGCAGGCGCAAATCCTGACTTTGCTGCGCGAACTGAAGGCGGAGTTCGACACGGCCATCGTCCTGATCACCCACGACATGGGCGTCGTGGCCGCCATGGCGGATCGGGTGGCCATCATGCAGGCCGGCCGCATCGTCGAGACCGGCGGCGTTCTCGACATATTCGAGCGCCCGCGGCAGGCCTATACGCAGGAACTCCTGGCCGCGGTGCCTCGCCTCGGCGCGCGATCCGGCACCGACGGGCCACCACGCATGACGAGTTCGCTCGCCCCGTCCGCACCGGTGCGCACGAGCCCGTCCGGGCCGGTGCTGCTGGTTCGCGACTTGGCCGTAACCTATGGCGGAGCCACAGGGTGGTTTGGCCGAGGCGCGGTTTCGAAGCCAACGGTCGAAGACGTCTCCTTCGAGCTGAAGCCTGGCCGGACCCTGGGCCTCGTTGGGGAGAGCGGCTCCGGCAAATCGACCACCGGAAAGGCCGTGCTCGGCCTCATTCCGTTCCACGGCGACGTGGTGCTCGACGGGCGATCCATCGCCGGCCTATCCTCCAGCGAAATGAAGCCCGTGCGCCGCGCGGCGCAGATGATCTTTCAGGACCCTTACGCCTCGCTCGATCCGCGCATGTCGGTCGGCACGGCGATCGCTGAGCCGATGACCATCCACAACATCGGCACGAAAGCCGACCGGCGGGAGCGCGTGGCGAACCTGCTGCGACGGGTCGGCCTCACGCCGGATCACGCCACCCGCTACCCGCACGAGTTTTCCGGCGGCCAGCGCCAGCGCATCTGCATCGCCCGCGCGCTGGCGCTCGAGCCGAAGCTCATCGTGGCCGACGAAAGCGTGGCGGCGCTAGACGTGTCGGTGCGCGCCCGCGTGCTCGACCTGATGCTCGAATTGCAGGAAAGCCTCGGGCTCGCCTATCTGTTCATTTCACACGATATGGCCGTGATCGAGCGCATGAGCCACGATGTTGCGGTGATGCGCGGCGGTCGCATCGTCGAGATCGGCTCCCGCCGCAGCGTTTTCGAGGCACCGGCGGATCCCTACACGCGCGACCTGATGGCAGCCGTGCCGGCGCCCGATCCCCGAGCGCGGTTCGATCCGGGCCAAGGCGGACTTTCGCGAGTCGAGCGCCCCGAAAGGAGAGGACGAGAATGACTTGCGCATTGGCGATCCATGGCGGTTGTGGTGTGGGGGACCGCTCGGCAAGGAGCGAGACCGAATGGGCCGACGCGAGAAATGCTCTGGCGCAAGCGCTGCGCTCCGGTTGGGCCGTGCTTCGCCGCGGCGGGCGAGGGCTCGACGCGGTCGAGGCGGCCGTCGTGGTGATGGAGGACTCGCCCCACTTCAACGCCGGCCATGGCGCCGCCCTGAACACCGACGGCCAGCATGAACTCGACGCCTCGATCATGGACGGGGCCGATCTGGCGGCGGGCGCCATATCCAGCGCGCAACACATCCGCAATCCGGTCAAAGCCGCACGCGCCGTACTCGACACCGGCACGCTGGCGATGCTGACCGGTCCCGCCGCCGATGCTTTCGCCGCGGCTCGCGGACTCGACATCGTCGATCAGACCTTTTTCACCACCGAACGACGCCGGACGGCGCTGCGGATCATGAAACAGCGCCGCGAGGCCGGCACCCTCGCCGCAGCCAGCGAAGCCGAGAAGCACGGCACGGTCGGCGCCGTGGCACTCGACAGCGCCGGTCATTTGGCTGCCGCGACCTCGACCGGCGGATTCACCGACAAGCCCGCTGGGCGCGTCGGCGACAGCCCCATCATCGGGGCCGGAACCTATGCGCGCGACGGCGTCTGCGCCGTGTCCGGGACCGGTCAGGGCGAGTATTTCATCCGCCACGTCCTCGGCCACGAGATCGCCAGCCGCATGGCCTATCTCAAGGAGGATCTGCGGACGGCGAGCGATCATCTGATGGCGGAACTGCGGCCGTACCGGATCGGCGCCGGCCTGGTCGCAATCGATGCCGTCGGCACCATCGTGGCGCCGTTCAATACGGACGGCATGTTCCGCGGCTGGGTCACCGCGGACGGAGACCTCAGCGTCGCCGTCCACGACGAGGTCTCGTTCGTCGAGCGGGTGTCGTAACCGGCGCGTCAAATTCAAGCATGTGACCCAAGAGCTCGACGGGTCCGAGACGCCGGTTGGAAGAAGGAGAACAGACGATGGATGTCGGCTTTATCGGACTGGGCTCCATGGGCAAGGCCATGGCGTCGAACCTCATCAAGGCCGGCCATGCCCTCAGGGTGTGGAACCGCTCGCCCGAGCCCGCGAACGATCTCGTGGCAGCGGGCGCCCGAGCCTTGAACCATCCGGCCGAGGCCTTCGCCGGCGACGCCGTCATCACCATGCTGGCCGACGATGACGCAGTACGCGACGTGGTCCTCCGCGAGGGCGTGCTGGACGCGGCGGCGAAGCACATGGTTCACGTCAATATGGCGACGATCTCGGTCGCCCTGGCCCAGGAACTCGTGGCGATCCACAAGAAGCGCGGGTTGGCTTATGTGGCGGCGCCGGTTTTCGGCGTTCCGGAGGCGGCGAGAGCCGCCAAGCTGAACATCCTGGCAGCCGGAGAGGAGGCTGCCGTCTCGCGCGTGCAGCCGCTCTTCGACGCCATGGGACAGAAGACCTGGCCGCTCGGCCCCGAGCCGCACCGCGCCAATGCGGTGAAGCTCGCCGGCAATCTGATGATCGGGGCCGCCGTCGAGGCCATGGGCGAGGCGACCGCGCTCGGCCGGGCGCATGGCGTCTCTTCCGCCGACCTCCTCGACATCCTCACCAAGACGCTGTTCCCCGGCCCCGTCTACCAGCGCTATGGCGCCTCGATCGCCGCTGGCACGTACGAGCCGGCGGCATTCAAGCTGCGGCTCGGCCTCAAGGACGTCCGCCTGGCCCTGCAGGCCGGCGATGCGACGCACGTTCCGCTGCCGTTCGGCAGCGTGTTGCGCGACAACCTCCTCGCGGCGGTCGCGCAAGGCGATGGGGAAAAGGACTGGTCGGCCCTGGCCGATGTGGCGCATCGCCGGGCCGGATTGAAGGGATGATGGTTCGCCCGCCGCCATAATGCAGCGGCGCGCCTGGACTGGCCGACGCTTACGCGAACACGATCTGAACCTTGCTGGCGCGGCGGCGATCGCTCGCGGTCTCGAACGCCAGGCGAGCCTCCGCGACCGGGAAGGTGCCGGTCAACATGGGTTTGAGATCGACGCGCCGTTCGGCGATGAGCCGTGCCGCGAGGGTGAATTCCGCGTCGAAGCGGAACGAACCCAGGAAAGAGATCTCCTTCTGAACGAGCAGGTTTTGCGGGAACAACACATCGCCGCCGAGCCCGACTTGGACGAGCGTTCCGCGCGGGCGAAGGACTTCGAGACCGCCACGCAACGCCTTTTCGTTGCCCGAACATTCGAACATCGCGTCCACGGTGCCCTTTCGGGTGGCGAACGGAACGAGCCCACCCGGCTCCGTCGCCGCGTTGATTGCCACGCCGGCGCCGAGGGAGCGCGCCAAGGCAAGCGGTTCGTCGAGCACGTCGGTCGCCAGAATCTCGATGGCGCCGTGCAACCGCGCCGCCGCGATCACCAAGAGTCCGATCGGCCCGCACCCCGTAACGAGGACACGGCTGTTGAGCAGCGACCCGGCCCGGCCGACCGCGTGCAGCGCGACCGCGAAGGGCTCGGCCAAGGCGAGTTCGGTGAGCGGCACACCTTCGGCCACGACGCACTGGGCCGCGTCGCAGACCAGGCGCTCCCGGAAGGCGCCCTGAATGTGCGGCATCGGCATGGCGCTGCCGTAAAAGCGCATGTTGAGGCAGTGGTTTGCGAGCCCTTCGAGGCAGAACCGACACGCCTTGCAGGGGCGGCTCGGATTGACCGCGACCCGATCTCCGACCGCGACGCTCGCGACATCGGGGGCGGTCTCGACGACGGTCCCGGCGATCTCGTGTCCGAGGATCATCGGCTCACGCAGGCGCACGGCGCCGAAGCCGCCATGGTTGTAATAGTGGAGATCGGACCCGCAGATTCCGCCGGCGCCGATCTGGACCGCGACCTGGCCGGGGCCGAGCGGCTCCGAATCCCGCTCCTCGATCCGCAGATCCTTGGCGGCGTGAATCACGACGGCACGCATGGGCGATCCTCCGAGGGGCGGGTTTTCGGCGGCGCCTTGCCGTTCTCGCCCGGCTTGCCGTCCGACCCTGTTCAGCTTTGATCGCTACCACACCGGAAGGATAGAGCAATCCGCTGCGCGACGTTCCTTCTCGATGGCGCCCGTGGATCCCAACTCAGTCGAGGGTTCCATGCATCGCGCGAAACCCGCGCCAGGCTCTACGCCCGTGCCAAGGCGCAACACGGTCCCGGACGATTGCCCATGAACAAGGACCAACTGGCCCGGGCGCTCGGCGGTAAGCACACCTGATCGCGCCACCGCCGTCAGGTGGAATCCCGCTACGCGGGAACGCGCGCCGAAGGTGCCGGAGCAGGCGTGAACATCACTTCGACGAGGGTGCCCTCGCGCGGTCGGCTGCGGATGG
>JBBPYT010000201.1:0-10059 GCA_038199665.1 Hyphomicrobiales bacterium | reverse complement strand
GTCACGAACGGCATGGTGGCGTAGATCACCATGACGTCGGCCACCGTCGTGACCTTGAGCGCGAAGATGTAGCAGGCACCACCGAGTGCGATCAGCGGCACCATCGCCCATTCCGATGGACCGAAGGCGAAAGCGCGCAGCGTGTCGCGGCCGTGCCCTATCGCGAGCCACACGCACATGAACAGAGCACCGAAAACCCCACGCCACGCCAGGATGGTCCAGGCATCGAAATGCAGCATACGGGTGAACAGGCCGGCCGTGCTGTAGAGAACTCCGGCGAGAAACACCAACATCAGGCCGCGCGACCGCTGTCCCTGCATGCCTGTCCTCCCGCCTGTTGTCGGCTCCATGGCGGAGCGGCGCTGGCCGACGCCGCGGTCGTTGCCGCTGCAGCGATTGCAAAAACTAACCTAAGTCACTGTTCCAGACTGAAACCGTCGATTCGCCCGCAGCCGCGCTTCATCTTTGGCGCCGCCGACGACGGCCACCCTGCCCTTCGTCGGAACTTGCGACAGGCTCCGGAAACTTGACCGCCTCGCGCAACTTGGGGAACGGGTCGAGCTTGTTGGGAATGGCCATGGCGGCGACGAAATGGTGCTGGAAGCTGGGCTCGATCGCGGTTTCGATCTTCTCGATGCCACGAACCACGCGCTCGATCTCGGCCCGCATTCCGGCATTCACCAGCGCGATGCGGGCTCCCGTACCGGCGGCATTGCCCGCCGACCCGACCTTGGCGAGATCGCAATCCGGGATCAGGCCGAGCACCATGGCGTAGAGCGGATCGATGTGGCTGCCGAAAGCGCCGGCGAGGGTCACACGGTCGACCGTTGCAACACCGTAGCGGTCCATCAGCAGTTTGGCGCCCGCATAGAGCGCCGATTTGGCAAGCTGGATCGCACGGACATCGGTCTGATAGAGCACCAGGCGCGGTTCGCCATCCCGCAGGACATAGGCAAAGGTTCGGCCCACGGCTTCGACCCGCGGGGTGCGGGTCGCCAGCGTTCCGTCGATCACGCCGTCCTCCGAGATGATCCCGGCCAAGAACATTTCGGCGATCACCTCGATGATGCCGGACCCACAGATTCCGGTGACGCCGGTCTGTTCCGTCGCTTCCGGGAAGCCAGGCTCGTCCGACCAGAGATCGCAACCGATGACCTTGTAGCGTGGTTCGAGCGTATTGCGATCGATACGCACCCGTTCGATCGCGCCCGGCGCGGCACGCTGGCCGCAGGAAATCTGGGCCCCTTCGAAGGCCGGCCCGGTTGGCGAAGAGGCCGCCAGCAGCCGATGCTTGTTGCCAAGCACGATCTCGGCGTTGGTGCCGACATCCACCAGCAGACGCACCTCCTCCGACAGATATGGCCCTTCCGACAGAACGACGCCGGCCGTATCGGCGCCGACGTGGCCGGCGATGCAGGGCAACACATAAACGAGGGCGCCGGGCGCGAGCTCAAGCCCGACCGCGCGCGCGGGTACCTCGTAGGCGCCGTCGATGGTGAGGGCAAAGGGCGCGCCTCCGAGCTCGGTCGGATCGAGCCCGAGGAACAGATGATGCATGATCGGGTTGCCGACGACGGTCATGTCGAGCACCTCGGAACGCTCGACGCCGGCCGAGGCCGCCACCTCGCCGACGAGCGTGTTCAAGGCTTCCCGCACGCTTGCGGTGAGATCCCGGTCGCCGCCCGGGTTCATCATGACGTAAGAGACCCGGCTCATCAGATCTTCGCCGTATCGGATCTGCGGATTCATCAGCCCCGCCGAAGCCAGGACCTCGCCGCTCGCAAGATCGCACAGATGCGCGGCGATCGTGGTCGAGCCGATGTCGATGGCGATGCCGAGCGCCCGGTCCGAATAGCCCGGCCGCAGCGCGACGAGGGCGCCGTCGCGGCGGACCGCGGCCGTCACCTGCCATCGTCCTTGCCGTAGCACCTTCTGCAGGTCGCGCAACACGGGCAGGTCGGCATGGATGTTCGCCAGCCCATGCTGGGCCTCGAGCGCCGCCGCCAACCGGCGGAAATCGCTCGACGGATCGTGCATGTCGGGCTCGGCGACCTCGACGTAATAGAATCGAATGACCGGATCGACCGCGATCGGATGCGCCTCGGCGCGCTTGCGCACCACCTGCCGGTGCACCTGCGAGTCGGGCGGGACGTCGATCACGAGATCGCCCAGTATCCTGGCCTGACAGCCGAGGCGGCGGCCCGGCTTCAGGGGTCCACGCTTCTCCACATGACGGATCTCGACCGCATCCACCGGCGACAGGTTCGTCGGGGAGGACGAGATGGCATGTTTGGCGAATTCGCCTTCGCCGACTTCCACCTGGCAGCGCCCGCAGATGCCTCGGCCCCCGCAGACGCTGTCGAGATCGACGCCAAGGCTGCGCGCCGCGTCGAGCACGCTCGTGCCGTGGGTAAAGTTTCCACGCCGGCCTGACGGTGTGAAAACGACGAAATGAGTGTCCAAATTGCTTAACCTCTGCCGCGCCGGCGGCCCTCGCGACGGCCGCCGGCCGCGCCTTCCGCCGTCATGCTCGGATCCCGATATTTGCGGATCCATGCGCCGCAATTGGTGTCATGCCCCATCACGACGTTGGCGCCCAGGATAGCCTGGATATCCTCGGCATGCAGCGGATTCATGATGGCAGAGGTCATGCCGGCGCCGATCATCATCGGCAGAAAGGCGGCGTTTAGGCCGCGCCGGTTCGGCAGGCCGAAGGAGAAGTTCGAGGCGCCGCAGCTCGTATTGACCTTGAGTTCGCCGTGCAGCCGGCGCAACAGATGCATCAGCCTCAGGCCTGCGTCGTTGATGGCGCCCACCGGCATCACCAGCGGATCGACCACGATATTCTCGCGTGCGATGCCGTAGTCTGCCGCTCGCTCAACAATCTTCTTGGCCACCGCGTAACGAACGTCAGGGTCTTCCGAGATGCCCGTTTCGTCGTTGGAGATGGCGATCACTGCGGCGTCGTATTTCTTGACGAGCGGCAACACGCGTTCAAGCCGTTCCTCCTCTCCGGTCACCGAATTGACCAGCGGCTTGCCCTTGTAGACCGCGAGCCCGGCTTCGAGCGCCTCCACGATGGAGCTATCGATCGACAGCGGAACGTCGACGGTTTCCTGGACGAGCTTGATGCAGTCGGCCAGAATTTTCGGCTCGTCCGCGAGCGGGATGCCGGCATTGACGTCGAGCATCTGGGCGCCCGCCTCCACCTGCGCCAGAGCGTCGGCCACCACGCGACTGTAGTCGCCCCGCGCCATTTCCTCGGCAAGGAGCTTTCGTCCCGTGGGGTTGATGCGCTCGCCGATCATGACGAAGCGCCGCTCGAAACCGATCACCACCTCGCGCCGGTCGGAACTCAGCCGTGTATCCGTCATTGGTTTTCCTTCCGTTGCGGCCGAGCCGCGTGAGGCTCAAGCCGCGCCGATGCTTTCGACGGACTGTGTTGTGGGCACGAGATCCCTGTGCCAGGGCGTACGGCCGCTGAGCACACCGGATTCATGGACGATCTCGGAGACGTATTCTTCCTGTCGATAGGCCATGACGTGGACGCCCGCTATGCCCTTCATCTCGCGCAATTGCTGGATCATCTCGACGCAGATGCGCTTGCCCTCGGCTTTTTGATTGCTGGCGCCCTCAAGGCGAGCAACTACGGCGTCGGGAATATGGACCCCAGCCACATTGGCCCGCATCCAGCGCGCCGTCTTGGCCGAAGCCAGCGGGCCGACGCCGGCCAGGATGAAGCAGCGTTGATCGAGCCCCATGTCGCGGACGCGGCCCATGAAGTCTTCCATCATGGCGAGGTCGAAGCAATATTGCGTCTGCGCGAATTGCGCCCCGCCCGCGATCTTCTTGGCGAGACGGATCGGCCGGAACGCGTATGGTGGCGCGAAGGGGTTTTCTGCGGCGCCGATGAAGACCCGCGGCGGCGTCGTGATCTTGCGGCCGGAAAGGAATTTTGCTTCGTCCCGCATCATCCGGATCAGCGACAGCAGCGACGTTGAATCGAGATCGAACACCGGCTTGGCCTGAGGCTGGTCGCCGCCCTGGACGCCATCGCCGGTCAGACAAAGGATATTGCCGACTTCGAGCGCCGCCGCGCCGAGGACATTGCCCTGGATGGCGATGCGATTGTAGTCGCGGCAGGAGATCTGCAACACAGGCGAATAGCCCCGCCGGGTCAGCAGCGCGCAGATGGCGACGCTCGACATATGGCAATTGGCGCCCGACCCATCGGTGGCGTTGATGCCGTCGACCCAGCCCTCGAAAATGGCGGCCCGCTCATAGACGTCTTCGGGATCCGCCGAGTCCGGCGGATTGAGCTCCGCCGTGACGGCAAATTCCCCGCGCCGCAACACACGCTCGAGGCGCCCGCGCGAGGAGTGCCCCGGCAGTTCGCTGAGAGGCGCGCCGGGATCGATGCCGTAATCGTCAGGATGCAGCATGGCGCCGCACCACATCGAGCCATGACGACCAGCCGGCTCGTCGATGGTCGAGCGGTGGCTGGATTTCGCGGATCCTATCGCCGTGGCGCATTTGCGAAGCGCCCTCAAAAGCCTTGACCCAGACGCAGGCCATTTCAGGGTGAACCTCGCAATTGCCGTTGGGCCGAACACCTCCGCAAGGCCCATTGCGCAATGCCTTGGGGCAATTCATCGGGCAGGACATCCCGGTCGAGGACAGGATGCACTGCCCACACATGCGGCAATCGAACAGGGTCGATTTCACCGCCTTCTCGGCAGCCGCCATGGGCCGCTCCAGCCGCCCGAAGCCGATGCGAGCCAAGACCGGTGCAAGAGAGACCAGCGCCGTTTCGAACGTCGCGTAGAACGCTTCGAAAAAGCGCGAGTGCCGGACGCAGAACCGACGGAGCGACGGCCGGTCGGCCGGCCTGACCTGGCCGCGTCCGAATGCGTCGGCCGCGAGGGACGGTTTCATGCCCGGCGTCCGCCGGAAGCAACGAGAGCTTTCAAGACCTCCTGGTCATAATCTCGTTCGAGCCTCTCCGCGGCGGCCGCAGCTTCGGCCTCGAGATCGTCGCCGCACGGCGTCGGATCGCTTCGCCGCCATTGTTCAAGGTAGATGTCGGTCCCGACAGCCCCCTCGCGCATGGCGACGCGATCGATGGCTTCGATGAACCGCTTCGACAATTCCCGCTTGGCGCTGCGGCGCCCGGCCTTGACCACGACCTGGGCCGGGATGTCGCGCCAGGATAGGATCACCAGATCGGCCATCACGCCACCGCTGCGGCCGGCTGGGTTACCCTCGGGAGAAGAAAGTCTTCAAGGCCGCCGAGGCCCGTCACGCGCATCTCGAATTCCAGCCCGAGCCGTGCCGCAGCAATTTCCGCCTGCCTGCGCAGCTCTGCATCTTCGATCTGCGCGAGGTAGACGACGCGCCGGTAATTGCCGAAATAGACCTCGAGAAGCTGCGGAAAGCGATCCAGGCCCAGCCCTTCGATGATGAGGCGGTCGAAATGCCGGACGAGGTAATCGGTCAAAAAGAAGATCGCCGGGTCAGGATCGGTCAAGGCCTTGAAATCTGCCGCGCCTGTGAAAAATTCGTAGCAATGGGCGCCGGCGATTCGCTCGACCCCCTCTTCGGCGAGCACGCGGTCGAGTTCGCCGCCCGTTCCGCAATCCCCGTAAAGACAGAGGATGCGATCGTAGCGGTGACGATTGGCCCGGATTTTCTCACGAACCGCCGGAGCGATCTTCTCCGGACGGTTATGCAGGATCGCCGGCAAGCAGGCTATTTTCAGATGGTCGAGCTTGTTCGCCCGAACGACTGCCACCAACTCACGCGCGAGTGCGCCGCACGCGATGATCAGCGTCCTTGTCGTCGCAGGAAATTCGAGCACTTGGGCCAACGCCGCGTCTCCGTGAACTAGGCCGTCATGGCCTGCACCGAACCTTGGCGACGAGCCATCAAGGCCTTGGCGGTTTCGACCGCCACCGCCGCATCGCGGCAGTAAGCGTCGGCACCCACCGAGTTGGCGAATGCCTCGTTCAAGGGTGCGCCGCCCACCAGCACGATGAAATCGCTGCGCATGCCTTTTTCTTTGAGCGTGTCGATGACCACCTTCATGTAGGGCATGGTCGTGGTCAGCAGGGCCGACATCCCGATGATCTCGGGCTGATGCTCCTCGATCGCCTTGAGGTAGTTCTCGACCGGGTTGTTGATGCCGATATCGACCACCTCGAAACCGGCGCCCTCCATCATCATGCAGACGAGATTCTTGCCGATGTCGTGGATGTCGCCCTTCACCGTGCCGATGACCATCTTGCCGATCTTCGGCGCGCCGGTTTCGACCAGCAATGGACGAAGAATGAACATGCCGGCCTTCATCGCGTTGGCCGACATCAGCACTTCGGGCACGAACAGGATTCCGTCGCGGAAATCGATGCCGACGATACGCATGCCCTCGACCAGCGCCTTGGTGAGGACATCGTAGGGGGTCCAACCCCGGCCGAGCAGGATTCTGACGCTCTCCTCGACCTCTTGCTTGAGCCCGTCGTAGAGATCGTCATGCATCTGCTCGACAAGTTCGTCATCGCCTAACGCGTTGAGGTCGAGTTCGTCGTCGGCAGCCATCAAACGATCTCCAAACAGGTCGGCGCGAAGCAGGTAAGCCTCGGGGTGTTGGCTCGGCGACATACCATGAGCGAAACGAAGCTGCCCAGTTTCGTCGTCCGCCGCTGGCGCAATCGGGACATGATATTGTACCCTCCCGACATGGCTCCATATGGAAATGTTGCGGGCCTATCTCACCGGGATAGCGGCAAAATCCCGACGAGCCTCCCCGGATGAGGTTTGAGACCTTCGCTCCGCACTCCAAGCCAGATTGCCTGGGCGGATCGGACGAGAACTGCGGATGCGGAAGGCCGCGCGCCGCGAGACCGGCCGCCTTCCTGGCTATTGGCGCAATCGCGCGTTCGCGGGATCGAAGGGGCTGTCGGCAATCACCTCGGCCCGATAGCGCTCCCCCAGGATGACCAGATCGAGCTCCGTGCCGACCTCGCCGAGATCCGGCCGAACCATGGCGAGGGCCAAGGATTGGCCCACACGCCATCCATAACCGCCGGATGTCGTACGCCCGACGATCGCGCCAGCATGGTAGACCGGCTCGGAGCCTCGCGCATCGGCATCCGTCACTCCATCCACCCGCAACATGACCATACGATTGGCGAATCCCGCTTCGCGGCGGCGAAGCAGGGCGTCGCGGCCGAGAAACTCGCCCTTGCCGAGGTCGACAAAGCGGTCGAGGCCCGACTCCAGCGCCGCATACTCGATCGAAAGCTCGCGAGGGATCAGCTTATAGGACTTCTCAAGCCGCAAGCTGTCCATCGCCCTGATGCCGTAGGGCTTGATCCCAAACGCCTTTCCGGCCCCCATCAGGTGATCGAAGATGTAGTTCTGCATTTCGATGGGGTGGTGCAGTTCGTAACCGAGCTCGCCGACGAAATTGACCCGCAAGGCCAGCATGCCGGCTGCCCCGATGCAGAGGTGCCGGCCGGTCAGCCACGGGAACGCGGCGCCAGACATGTCGATGTCGGCCACCTTCTGCATCAATTCGCGCGAACGCGGCCCCGCCACGACAAGCACGCCATATTGCGTCGTCACCTTGTCGAGCCGCACGCTGCCGTCCTGCGGCAGCAGCTTGAAGAGCGTATCGAAGTCGTGGCTCTCGAGCGCACCGGCCGAGACCAGGTAGAACCGCTCGGGGGCGACGCGCGTCAGGGTGAATTCCGACCGCACTCCGCCGTTTTTGGTCAGCAGGTAGGTCAAAGTGACGCGATTGACTGCCTTGGGCACCCGGTTGGTCAGGATGCCGTCGAGCCAGACTGAGGCACCGCTTCCCGACACCTCGAACTTGGCAAAGGCCGACATGTCCTGCAGGCCGACATTTTCGTGCACGTTGCGACACTCGTCACCCACGAAGCCGAAATAGTTGGAACGGCGGAAACTCCACTTTTCGCGCGGCTTTTCGCTGTCGACCTCGGGCGGGTGGTTCTCGTTGAGGATGACGTCAGGCTTATTCAGATGCTCGTCGGTCAACCGGTAGTCGGGCGGGGCAAACCAGTTGGGCCTTTCCCAACCGTAGATCGCGCCGAACACGGCGCCCAGCTGGTGCATCCGCTCGTAGCACGGCGTTTGCCGGAGCGGCCGCGCCGCTGCCCTTTCCTCGTCGGGATAGTGGACGGTGAAGACCTTGGCATAGGCCTCCTCGTTCTTTTCGCGGAGGAAACCTCGTGACGCGTAGTTCCCGAAGCGGCGCGGGTCGACACCCATCATGTCGACGGTGGGCTCGCCTTCGACGATCCATTCCGCCAATTGCCAGCCTGCTCCTCCGGCCGCGGTGATGCCGAAAGAATGGCCCTCGTTCAGCCAGAAGTTCGGCACCAGCGGCGCCGGGCCGACGATCGGTGAGCCGTCGGGCGTATAAGCGATGGCGCCGTTGTAGACTTTCTTGATACCGACCTCGCCGAAGGCGGGCACGCGCTCGATGGCGGCTTCTATATGAGGCATCAGCCGTTCGAGGTCCTCCTGGAACAGCTCGTATTCGCTGTCAGGGGACGGGCCTTCGACGTAGCAGGCCGGCGCACCCCGCTCGTAAGGACCGAGAAGCAGGCCGCCCGCTTCCTCGCGCATGTACCAGGAACTGTCCGACTCGCGCAGGACACCCATCTCCGGCAGGCCTTGGCGTTTGCGCTCCAGAATCGCCGGGTGCGGTTCGGTGACGATATATTGGTGCTCGACCGGGATGACCGGCACCTGAAGGCCCACCATACGACCGGTCTGGCGCGCAAAATTGCCGCTCGCCGAAACGACGTGCTCGCAGATGATGTCGCCGGCGTCCGTCTTGACCCGCCATTCGCCGCCGCCCGTCCGCTCGATGGCTTCGACAGTGGTGTTGCGATTGATCTCGCCTCCACCGTTCCTGGCGCCGCGCGCCAAAGCCTGGGTCAGGTCCGCGGGTTGGATGTAGCCATCCTGCGAGTGCTGAATGGCGCCAAGCAACCCTTCCGTGTTGCACAGAGGCCAGACTTCACGGATCTCCGCGGGAGTCAGCGCCTTCACCTCGATGCCGCCAATCGTGGCCGAAATCCCGGTGTAGTACTTATATTCGTCCAGACGGTCCTTCGTGCGGGCGAGACGGATATTGGACACCTGGCTGAAACCAACGTTCAGCCCGGTCTCCTCCTGCAGCCGCTTGTAGAGGGCCACGGAATATTTGTGGAGCTGGCCGACCGAGTAGCTGACGTTGAACAAGGGCAGCAGACCCGCGGCGTGCCAGGTCGAGCCGGACGTCAGCTCCTTGCGTTCGACGAGCATGCAATCGGACCAACCCTTCTTGACCAGATGATAAAGCGTCGAAACGCCGACGACGCCGCCGCCGATGACCACCACACGCGCATGCGTCCGCATCTTGCCCTATCCTGCTGTTTTCGTGCCGAGCTTGGCTTCGACTTTCGTGGTCCGGTTCGCCGCCGTCTGCTTATCGGGCGACTTCACCTGTCGCGGAACCGTCGGGCACCTGCTGTGGCATGCGCAGCAGCTTCGATCAGGGATGTCGTATATGTAGTGGGTGCGCCTGCCTTGATGATAAGATCCGAGCGAATCTCGCGAGGCTCGCTGCGGCGCTTGCGCGAGGCGCGGAGGCCGAATAGGGCAAGGCGCATGACAGGTCCGATCCGTTCCATGCTCGCGGCTCCTTTGGTCGCCACGATCGCTTGGCTCGCGACAGCCTCCGACCCGGCCGCGGCCGTGGTCGGCTCTTCGGTCGACGGCGCCGCGCTCGCGCCCTACGTCGTGATGGTCCTGAACCGTGCAGGCGCGACGGCAGGGTTCTGCTCGGGGATCGTGCTGACCCGAGAGGTGGTCCTGACCGCAGCGCACTGCGTCCCGTCGGGGGCGTCTCTCCGCATCCATTTCCGCGACGATACCGGCGCACCGGTACTGCTGCCGGTTACATCCGTGGTATCCAATCCCGGTTATCGGGCCGACGCCGTACGCAGTCGCCAGCGATCCATCGATCTGGCGCTGATCCGGCTGCGAACT
>JBBPYT010000200.1:0-17648 GCA_038199665.1 Hyphomicrobiales bacterium | reverse complement strand
CGCCGGAGTTCTCTACAGCACGGCCGGCCTGTTCACCCGTATGCTGCATTTCGATGCCTGGACCATCCTGGCGTGGCGTGGGGTTTTCGGTGCTCTCTTCATGTGCGTGTGGCTCGCGATTGGGCACGGCCGCGACACGCTGCGCGCTTTCGCCTTCGGTCCATCGGAATGGGCGATGGTGCCGATGATCGCACTCGGTGGTGCCTGCTACATTTTCGCGCTCAAGGTCACGACGGTGGCCGACGTCATGGTGATCTACGCCACCATGCCGTTCGTGACCGCGGCGGTCTCCTGGGTCTGGAGCCGCGAGATTCCATCCAACCGCATGATGATCGCGAGCGGCGCTGCGTTGGTCGGCGTTGCCGTGATGATGACCGGCGGTTTCGGACATGGCGACCGCTTGCTGGGCGCGATCCTGACGCTCGTGATGAATGTGACCTTCGCGATGACGCTGGTAGGGGCGCGCCGGAGTCCGGGTTCGATGACGGCGCTATTCGCCACCGGCACGATCCTCTGCGCGTTGGTGGGTTTCGCTCTCGCGCCGACCGAACACGTGGGCTTGGGCGCAATCGGCGTGATGGCCGCCTTCGGCTTTCTCACCATAGGGATGGCCATGGCCTTGTACATGGTCGGGGCTCGCTTGATCCCGCCCGCGGAAGTCGGGCTCGTCGGCATTGTCGACGTGGTGATCGGACCGGCTCTCGTGTGGCTTTGCTTCGGCGAGGAGGCGGGAGGATTCACCGTCGTCGGCGGTGCGATCGTGGTTGGCGCGCTCTTATGGCATCTTTGGCCGGATCTTCATCGCGCCCTGCGCCGCGGGGGGCCATCGGCGACGTCCTGCGAGGTCCGGCCGACGCGTTGATCGGAGCTTGCGTCCGGTCACACGCCCTCGACCTTCGGAGGGGGTTGCAGTGTCCGTCATCATGCGCGACGATCACGCCACTCAACGGTTGCAATCTCGTGCTTCCGTGCTCGGTATTGAAGTTGATGATAAGGCCTGGTGATCCGACCATGAGTCCTGACCCACACGAGGGCGGAGCCGGGGATCTTGTCGTGCGCTTCTGGGGCACGCGAGGATCGCTCCCGATTCCCGGGCGCGACACGGTCGTCTACGGCGGAAACACCTGCTGCGTGGAGGTTCGCCTCGGGCCCCGTTTGTTCATAATCGACGCGGGAAGCGGCTTCGAAGCTGCGGGCAGGGGGCTCGGCGACACAGCACCGGAATGCGTCGATCTGCTGTTGAGCCATTTACATCACGACCATGTCGCGGGCCTGCCCTTTTTCGCCCCGATGCTCGCGAGGACTTGCTCGGTCAGAATCTACTGCGGCAATCTCGGCGGAAACACCGCCAAGGTGCCGTTGGACACGCTGTTCTCGCCGCCGCTGTTTCCCGTCACGCTGGCTGAACTTCCGGCACACCTCTCCTATGTCGGCTTCAAGGCGGGGGAAACACTTCGGTTTGAGGACGGGCTCACGGTGGGCACCTGCCTGCTCCGCCACCCGGGCGGGGCGACTGGCTACCGGTTCGATCACGCGGGACGCAGCGTCTGCTACGTGTCCGACATCGAACATGACGACGGCGGCCCAAATGTCGATCTGGTCAAATTTTGCCAAGGTGCCGACCTCGTCATCTATGACACGATGTTCACCGAGCCGGAGTTCGAGCGGCATCGCGGCTGGGGTCATTCGACCTGGCAGGCCGGGGTCGCGCTTTGCCGGGCCGCCGGGGCCCAGGCTCTGGCTGCGTTCCATCATCACAAGCGACACGACGACGCGACGCTGGCGGCGATCGAAGCCCAATTGGACGCCGCTCTGCCGGGGTCATTCGTCGCACGCGATGGCCAGACCGTGGTTTTCCGGCCAACCCTTGTGCGGTCCGACGCGGCCGAGTAGCGGTCCGAAGACCTTTATGGTGGAGCGACGGGCGCTATCCGCCAGATCGAGCCGTTGGCGTCTTCACTCACCAGCAACGCCCCGTCTTTAGCGACCGCCACCCCGACAGGCCGTCCCCAAACGCTGCCGTCCTGATTGACAAAGCCCGTTAGGAAATCCTCGTAAGCTCCTGTGGGACCGCCATTTTCCATTATAATCATGACGACCTTGTAGCCAGTGCGCTGCGCTCGGTTCCAGGACCCATGCAGGGCCACGAACGCGCTGTCGCGATAGGCGGGCGGAAAACCCGAAGGCGCGCCATCCGTCGAAGTGTAGAACGTCATGGAAAGCGGCGCAGAATGAGCCTGGATCAGCACGTCGGGGACCGCGACCCGATCCGCCAGATCGAGGCGTTCGCCCTTGTGTCGCGGATCCGCATGATTTCCGATGTAGAACCAGGGCCAGCCGTAGAACCCGCCGTCGCGCACACGGGTCACATAATCCGGTGGGAGATTGTCTCCCAATCCGTCGCGCTCGTTGGTGGCGCAATAAAGATCCGCATTAGCGGGGGCGATCGCCAGCCCTACGCAGTTCCTGATTCCGGTTGCAAACACGCGGCCATTCTTCCCTTGGGAGTCGAAAACCAGAACGTCGGCGCGCCGCTCTTCCTCGCCCCAAGCCATGCCCTCGGGCAACTCAGGTCCCGCGCCTTCGAGAAGGTGCATGTGCTCGGCATCATTGGTTTGCGAACCGATGGAAACGAACATCCGCTTTCCATCGGCTGTGAACGCGATGTCCCGCGTCGAATGTCCACCTTCGCTGATGTCCAGTTCGGTCACGAGTTCCGGGCGAGCCGAAGCAACAAGGTCGCCGGTTCGATAGGGAAAACGAAGCACGGCGTTAGTGGTCGCCACATAGAGCCATTGCGGCTCCCCGACAGGCGGGTAGAACGCCATGCCGAAAGGCCCGTCGAGGCCCGACGCGTAAGCACGCGCGGATACCTTGCCGTCGGCGGTCGCCCGAAGCACACGGAGGGTTCCGGCCCCGGATTCGACGACGAAAACATCGCCGTTCGGCGCGACTTTCATTTCGCGTGGTCCGTCGAGCCCTTGCGCCCAGAGCGTCACGGCGAAGCCGGCCGGAACGTGCAGCGCCGGAGCTTTGGGCAGCGGCGCGGTACCGGGCCCGTTACTGGACGACTTCGACGCGAACGGGTCAGGAAGATCTTCAGGCCGTATCAAGCGTCGGATGCCCGGTTTATCGGAGCGCCAGTCGCCGAATGCGGCCGCACCGGTCAAGACCACCGCGTTCGGGTCTTGCTGCGCGATTAAGGGAAGTGGCACGGCAATTTGGGCAATTGCAGCTGCCGCGACGGCGTAGCGCAACATTTTCGGCTCCTTAATGCGAATAGTCTTCATTATGGAGCCTAATGAAGACGCTGGAATGGGTGCGGCCCACGAGGCGATGGCGTTGTGTTTCCCTTGGGCCAGAATAGATTGGATTTCGCTATTTCCACCGGAACCGATTTGACGAACCTCGAGCAGCAGACCACGGGCAAGCTCCTGCCGTTTTGGGTGCGTGCTTTCGTTCGCGCGAGGGGGATAGGCCTCCTTGTCGCGAGCTTGGTGATCGGCATCGTCAGCGGCGGCCTGGTGGCGCTGATCGGGTGGACCGTGCAGGAAATGCACGTCCTGCTGTTTCATTTGCAGCCAGGTCATCGGCTCAGCGCGTCGGAACACCTTGCTGCATGGAGGGTGCTCGCTGTTCCGGTTGCGGGCGGGTTGATTCTGGCGATCCTGGCCCGATATGCGCGGCGCTTTTCAGGACGGCTCGCGGACGCGATCGAGGCCAATGCGCTGTTCGGCGGACGGCTGTCGCTCAAGGGCAGCGTTCTCGTGACCGTGCAGACGATCGCATCCTGCGGCTTCGGCGCGTCCGTCGGGCTGGAAGCGGGGTATGCCCAGATTTCGGCGGCAGTGGCGTCACGGCTCGGCCTGTCGCTCGCGGCGCGGCGCGCCGACCTACGTCTGCTCGTCGCCTGCGGCGCCGGGGGCGCCATTGCGGCCGCTTTCGGGGCTCCGCTTGCCGGCGCCTTCTACGGCTTCGAAGTGGTGCTCGGCACCTACACGGTCGGCTCGCTCGCTCCCGTGGCCACGAGTGCGTTGACGGCCAGCCTCATCGCCCGCAACTTCGAGGACTCGACCTTTCTGGTCCGTCCCGGCTCGCTCGGCACGATCGGGGCCGGCGACCTCGTCCACATCGTGGCCATCGGGGTAATGTGCGCGTTCGCCGGCATAGTGCTGATGCTCGCGGTGGCGGGCAGCGAAACAACCTTCAAGCGCCTGCGGATCCCGGCGCCTTGGCGCACGGTGATCGGCGGCTGTCTGATCGGCGTCATGGGCTTGGTGTCCCCGCAGGTGCTCGGTTCGGGGCACGGCGCCATGGTGGTGGATCTCGTCGCCTCGTTGACACCGTTCATGCTGATCACCGCCATCGTGCTGAAGGGCCTGGCGGCGGCGGTCTCGCTCGGCTCGGGCTTTCGGGGCGGTCTTTTCTACGCTTCGCTTCTCATCGGTGCCCTGATCGGGCGGCTCTACGCCGATACGGGTTTTCTGATCAATCCGGATCTCGCCTTCGACCCTGACGTTGCGGCCCTGACCGGTATGGCGGCGCTCGGCACAGGCGTTATCGGTGCGCCGATCACCATGACGGCGCTTGCGCTCGAAACGACCGGGAATTTCGGCATCACGCTCGGAGCCCTCATCGCCGCCGTGGTCTCGTCCGTCATCGTGCGCGAACTCTTCGGCTATTCCTTCGCGACCTGGAGGTTCCACCTGCGCGGCGAGGCGATCCGCGGCCCACACGACATCGGCTGGATGCGCGAGCTTTCGGTGAAGAATCTCATGCGAGCGGACGTGCGCACCGCACCGCTGATGCTGACGCTCCGGGAAGCGCGGCAAAAATTTCCGCTCGGTGCCGTGAAACAGATCGCGGCGCTCGACGGCAGCGACCGCTATGCAGGACTGGTGCTCCTGGACGACCTCCATACGGCTCCCCTCGAAGAAGGCGGCGCCGAACTTGCGACCTTGGTGCGGCACAAGGACCGCATGCTGCTGCCGTGGATGAGCGTGCGGGAAGCGCTCGATCTCTTCGAACAGAGCGAAGCCGACGTGCTCATCGTCGTGGATCATGAAGCGACCCGAAGGATCGTCGGCCTCCTGACCGAGGCGCATGCTCTGCGCCGTTACGGGGAGGAACTGGAACGGCAGAACCCGGACAACGTTCTTCGATGAGGAGCTGCTCCGGTCGCGTCGGCTGCGCTTGACCCCTCGGTCCTCTTCGGGTGATTTGCCGCGCATGCTGCTCCGAACGCGCGCACCGGCAAAGATCAATCTGACCCTGCATGTCGTGCGACGGCGGAACGACGGTTACCACGACCTCGAAAGCCTCGTCGCCTTCGCGGGCGTCGCCGACATTCTGGACCTGGTTCCCGACGAGCCGCTAGCACTTCACATCAGTGGACCCACCGCGGACGCGTCGGGCAAGCTCGACGACAATCTCGTTCTCAAGGCGGCGCGCGCCTTGGCGGAGCGCGTCCCCGAGCTGAAGTTGGGCAGGTTCATGCTCGTCAAGCGTCTGCCCGTCGGGGCCGGGATCGGGGGTGGATCGTCCGATGCGGCGGCCGCACTGCGCCTCCTGGCCAAGTTGAACACGATCGATCTCGCCGACGCACGGCTGCACGAAGCCGCGCGAGTGACCGGTGCCGACGTGCCGGTTTGCCTTCATCCCCGTTCGAAATTGATGCGCGGCACCGGCGACCGCCTAGGCCCGCATCTCGCGCCTCGGCCGCTCTTCGCCGTCCTGGTCAACCCGGGTGTGCATCTCGAAACGAGAGCCGTCTTCGGCAAGCTGGGCCTGAAACCGGGCGAAGACCGGAGCCTCCACGAGCACCCGCTATTTCACGACGACCTGGACCATGCCTCGTATTTCGAAGCCGTCGGCCGAGGCCGCAACGACATGGAGCGGGCCGCGGGAGAACTCGCGCCGGTCATCTCGGACGTGCTTGCCGCGCTATCGCGGATGCAAGACTGCCGCTTGGCGCGCATGTCGGGCT
The DNA here is from genome assembly GCA_038199665.1 of Hyphomicrobiales bacterium. GTDB lineage: Bacteria > Pseudomonadota > Alphaproteobacteria > Rhizobiales > Beijerinckiaceae > Lichenihabitans. The sequence continues at coordinate 11,662 of JBBPYT010000200.1, read as the reverse complement.
CCGGCAGCACCTGTTTCGGCTTGTTCGGCAACCGCATTGCGGCCCGGCGGGCCGCCGCCGAGCTCGGCCGCGACCATCCCCGATGGTGGGTCACGGCGACGGTACTGCGGTGAGGTTCGGTCGGGGCCGTTGCGACGAGCTCAATGCGACCGCGCGACGCAGAAATCGACGACGTCGAGAAGCGCCTGCTTCCAATCCGAATCCGAGAACAGTGCCAGGGCATCGCGCGCCATCGCGCCATAATGGCGTGCTCGCTCGATCGTATCCTCGATCGCTCCGTGTCGCCGCATGATGGCGACCGCGGATCCAAGATCGCCCTCCTCGATCGAACCCTCTTCGAGGGTGCGCTTCCAGAACCGGCGGTCTGCCGCGTTGCCGCGCCGGAAGGATAGGACCACCGGAAGGGTAATTTTGCCTTCGCGAAAATCGTCGCCGACGTTCTTTCCCAGCTTGGTGCTCGATCCGCCATAGTCGAGCGCATCATCGACGAGTTGAAAAGCGATCCCGAGGTTTGTCCCATAGGCACGGCAGGCGGCGATTTCGGCCTTGGATCGCGACGCCAGGATCGGTCCTACTTCGCAGGCGGCAGCAAACAGCGCCGCGGTCTTAGCGCGAATTACTGCAAGGTAATCGTCCTCCGTCGTCGCCGTATCTTTGGCGGCGGAGATCTGCATGACTTCGCCTTCGGCGATCACCGCAGCGGCGTCCGAAAGCACTCCCAGGCAGGGCAGGGAGGCGACTTCCACCATCATCCTGAACGCCTGTCCGAGCAGGAAGTCGCCCACCAGCACGCTCGCTTCGTTGCCCCAGAGCATCCGGGCCGCAAGCTTGCCGCGCCGCATGTCGCTTTCGTCCACCACGTCGTCGTGGAGCAGCGTTGCGGTGTGCATGAATTCGACGGAAGCCGCCAGTTTGATGTGGCCCTGACCTTGGTAGCCGCATAGGCCCGCCGTGGCCAAGGTCATCATCGGCCTTAGGCGCTTTCCGCCCGATTCGATCAGATGGTTGGCTACTTCGGGGATCATCGCGACCTTCGAGCCCGTGCGGGCCAGAATCGTCTGGTTGACGCGTTCCATATCGGCTCGGACCAAGGTCCAGAGTCTGACGATGTCCGCGTTGCTGGCCGCTTCGTCGAGGGGAATGACAACGCCCAAAAGCACGGTTCCTTGTCACTGAGGTGCCGGCGGACCATAAAGAGGAGGTCGCGGCGCTGCAACATGGCACGTGTTCGCGCCGGGCTCGGCGGTTAGCCTCGCGTCCGCTCACTCGTCCACGCGGGGGATCCTTCGGGAACCGATGATCGAACTGCTTCGCACCAATGACCTCATCCTGATTTCGTTCGTTGAAGCGTTGTTGGCCGAGGAGAACATCATCTGTTTTGTGGCCGACCAGCATATGAGTGCGGTCGAAGGCTCGCTCGGGTTCCTGCCGAGGCGCATCATGGTCGATACCGATGCGGCACGGCGGGCGCGGCGTCTGCTGGCCGAAGCTGGGTTGGCTGAGGAACTTGGGCGTGAGTGAGCCGATAGGCGACGTGCGGGATTCTGACGTCGTCACCGATGCACTGCTCGATGGCCGGCTTGTGCTTCGCCAGCCGCGCCGAGGTCATCGGGCCGGGACCGACGCAGTCCTCCTGGCGGCTGCCTGTTCGGTGAAGCCGGGGGACGTGCTGGTCGATGTGGGCTCCGGCGTCGGAACGGTCGGTCTGGCGCTCGCTCTGCGGGAAGCCCAAGTCACCGGGTTCCTGATCGACAACGATCCTTTCGTTTCCGCCCTTGCCCAGGAGAACTGCCGCCTCAATCGACTCGATGCTCGCATCGCGGCGGTGACGGCCGACCTGTTCGACGCGGCCGCACGGCGCTCCGTCGGACTCTTGGACGAACGGGCCAATATCGTGGTGACGAACCCGCCCTTCTTCGTCGGAACGGAAATGCGGGCGTCGCCCGACCCCGCCAAGGCCCGCGCCTACACGTTGCGTAGAGGAACCGAGACCCTCGCCCATGCCGAGTGGCTGCATGCCGCTGCATCGCTGCTGGCGCCCAAGGGACGATTCTACGCCATTCACCGGCCGGAGGCCCTCCCGGCTCTGCTGAGCGCCTGCGAAGGCAGGCTTGGCGCGGTCGTGCTCGTTCCGATCTATGCCAGATCCGATGGCCCCGCGATCAGGGTCCTGATGTCGGGCATCAAGGGCAGTCGGGCAGGGACGAGAATCGGCCGTCCGTTCTTGCTCCATGGGCCGGATGGCCGGTTCACGCCCGAGGCGGAGGCCGTTCACCGGGGCGAAGCGCAGCTTCACTTGTGAATCAGGCCAGCAATTGCGCCGACCTTCCTGGAGTCGCTCTATCAGCAGGACCGCGCGCTTGGGCTTGCTTTCTTTTCCGGCAGGCGTTCAAAGGTTCGCACGGGGTCGTCCCCTGTCGCGGTTTCTCCGAAAGGCTCTCCCATGAAATTCCTCCACACGATGATCCGGGTCACGGATCTCGACAAGACTCTCCATTTCTTCTGCAATCTTCTGGGAATGACCGAGGTCCGGCGCATCGAGAACGAGAAGGGGCGCTACACGCTGGTGTTCCTGGCCTCGTCCGACGATGTGGAGCGGGGCAGGGCGGAAAAGGCGCCGCTCGTCGAGCTGACGTACAATTGGGATCCGGAGAACTACAAGGGCGCACGCAATTTCGGCCATCTGGCCTACGAGGTCGACGACATCTACGCTCTCTGCCAGAAGTTGAAGGACGCGGGAGTCACCGTCAACCGCCCGCCTCGCGACGGACACATGGCCTTCGTGCGCACGCCCGACAACATCTCGCTCGAGCTTCTGCAAAAGGGCCAGCCGAAGCCTGCTGCCGAGCCGTGGGCTTCCATGGGCAATACCGGGGAGTGGTAGGACGTCGACCGGCCGGCGGATTGACGTTCTCGTCGGCCTCACGATAGCTTCGAAGCGCCGTAGCGAAACGATTTTGAACAGGTCCGAACCCATGCTTGAAATCGACTTCGCAGGCGCGCCGGGGCATCCCTCGCGATGAATATTCCGGCGCTGTTTGACCTCAGCGGGCGCGTCGCCCTGGTCACAGGCTCCTCGCGCGGCATCGGGCTGGCGATCGCGCGCGGGCTGGCGCAAGCGGGTGCGACCGTCGTTTTGAACGGACGCAACCGCGGGCTGCTGGACGCAGCTCACGCCGAACTGTCCGCCGAAGGACTGAACATCAAGGCCCAAGCCTTCGATGCTTCGCGTCGCGAGCAGGTGGACGAAGCGGTCGACGCGATCGAGGCGGATCATGGGCCGATCGACATCCTGGTCAACAATGCGGGCATTCAGCGCCGGGGCCCGTTCGAGACCTTTCCGACCGAGATCTGGCAGGAGATCTTCGATATCAATGTTCACGGCGTTTTCCACGTCACCCAGGCGGTGGGAAAGCGCATGGTGGAACGGCGGCGTGGCCGGATCCTCATCATCTGCTCGGTCACCAGCGAACTCGGTCGCGCCACCATCGTGCCCTATGCGGCCACCAAGGGCGCAGTCCGCATGATGATCCGGGGCCTCTGTGCCGAATGGGCCAAGCACAATATCCAGGTGAACGGCATCGCGCCGGGCTACATCCGAACCGAACTCAACGAGGCCTTGATGGCCGACGAGACGTTCTCCGCCTGGGTCTGCGCCCGCACGCCGGCCGGGCGCTGGGCCGAGACGGAGGAACTCGCGGGTGCCGCCGTGTTTCTGGCGTCCGACGCCGCGTCCTATGTCAACGGGCATATCCTGTTCGTCGATGGCGGCCTGAGCACGGCCGTTTGATCGTGAGCCCGACGCGCATATGGATCAAGGACCCGATAGCCGTGTTCGCCGAAGACGCCGAGCGAGGCCTCGTCGTCGAGGGAAGCACGATTGCCGAGCTCGTCCCGGCCGCGGCCGTGCCACAAGGCGAGTACGAGATCTTCGACGCGAGCCGGCATGTCATCCTCCCCGGTCTCGTCAACACGCACCATCATTTCTACCAGACGCTGACGCGCGCCCATCCGGTTGCGATCAACAAGGCGTTGTTTCCCTGGCTGCAGGCGCTTTACCCGATCTGGTCGCGCCTGACGCCGGATACGTTCCGCCCGGCGGTTCGCATCGCGCTGGTCGAACTGCTGATGTCGGGTTGCACGACCGCCGCCGATCACCATTACCTTTATCCAAAGGGGCTCGAACGGGCTGTCGACCTCGAAGTCGAAGCGGCGCGCGAAATCGGCATCCGCATGACGGTGACGCGCGGCTCCATGAACCTGTCGCAGAAGGATGGCGGCTTGCCGCCCGACACGGTGGTGCAGGACGAGGACGAGATCCTGACCGACTGCGAGCGCGTCTTGTCGCTGTTTCATGACCGAAGGCCAGGTGCCGACATCCAGATCGGCCTTGCGCCATGTTCGCCGTTTACGGTGACGCAGCGGCTGATGGAGCAGACTGCGGCCCTGGCCGAGCGTTTCGACTGCCCTCTCCATACCCATTTGGCCGAAACCCAGGATGAAGTGCGTTTCTGTCAGGAACGGTATGGGTGTCGTCCCCTCGAGCTGCTCGAGCGAGCCGGGTGGCTCACGTCCCGCGCATGGCTGGCGCACGGCATTCATTTCGATGATGTCGAGGTAGCCGCGCTTGGCCGACATGGAGTTGGCGTTTGCCACTGCGCGTCGTCGAATATGGTTTTAGCCTCGGGCATCTGCCGAACCGTTGAACTCGAGGGAGCCGGCGTGAAACTCGGGCTGGGGGTCGACGGATCTGCCTCGAACGATGCGTCCAATATGATGGAGGCGCTTCGCCACGCTCTGATGGTCGGTCGGCTCCGCTACGGCGCGCCGGCCATCACGCATCGCGACGTCATCCGCTGGGGCACGGAAGGGTCGGCCCGCTGTTTGGGGAGGAGCGACATCGGTCGAATCGCGCCGGGCTATCAGGCCGACCTCGCTCTGTTCACGGTCGAGGACTCGCGCTTCGCCGGCGCCCATGACCCGCTGGCCGCGCTCGTGCTGTGCGGCGCCACTCGGGCCGATCGCGTCATGGTCGGTGGCCGCTGGCGCGTGATCGATGGCATGCCGGTCGGCATCGATCTCCACAGATTGATTGCGGACCAGCGGCAAGCGGCGCGGCGCTTCAGGTGATGGACCCGGTGAGGACCATTTCTGACGAGCAACGCTTTTCGGCGGCTGCCTGGGCCCGCAACACCGGGCTTTATGCCACCATGCGAGACATACCGTTCAATGCGGAGCTCCAGGAGGGTCGGCTCGAGATCGCACGGTTCCGGCACTACGTCGTGCAGGACGCCAAATATCTGATCGGCTTCGGCCAGGCTCTGGCCCTGGCGGCCGCAAAGGCCGACCAGCCGGTAATGATCGAGCAGTTCTCCCGTGCCGCGACGGATGCCATCGTGGTCGAGCGGGCGCTGCATGCCGAATACTTTCGCCTATTCGGCATCGGCGACGACACGGTGGCGCGCACGCCGATGACGCCCGTCTGCCACCATTACGTCAGCTTCCTGCTGGCATCCGGTTTCCGCGAACCGCTCCCGGTGCACCTCGCGGCGCTGCTGCCCTGCTTCTGGGTGTATCGCGAGGTAGGCCGGCACATCTTCTCGCAAGCTCGCAAAGATAATCCCTATCGGGCCTGGATAGACACCTATGCGGGCGAGGATTTCGCTGCCGCCGTGGACGGGATGATCGACACCACCGACGCGATGGCGGTCACGGCCGGACCCGGCGCGCTTGAAGCCATGCACAGCGCCTTCACGCGCGCCATGCAACTCGAATGGATGTTTTGGGATTCGGCCTATCATCTCGGCCGGTGGCCGGTCTGAACGCGACTAGCGAGACTTTTCATGCACTGGTTCGATCCCCACCACCTGCAATCCTTCATCGAATCGTACGGATATGCGGCGGTGCTCGTGGTAATTGCACTGGAAAGCTCGGGGCTGCCGTTGCCCGGCGAAGCCATGCTGGTAACGGCGAGCATCTACGCCGGAACGACTCATGGGCTTTCGATCGTCTGGGTCATCGTGGCAGCCGCCGCGGGCGCCATCATCGGCGACAACGTCGGCTTCCTGGTCGGGCGCGAACTAGGCCTGCCTCTTCTGAAGCGCTACGGCGGTCGGGTCGGCCTCGACAAGCAGAAGCTCAAGCTGGCACAATATCTTTTCCAGAAGCACGGCGGAAAGATCATATTCTTCGGACGATTCATCGCCGTGCTTCGCGCCTTTGCGGCACTGCTCGCCGGCGCCAACCGGTTTCCCTGGCGCCGCTTCCTCGTTTTCAACGCGACCGGCGGCATCGTCTGGGCGACGCTTTACGGAACCGCGGCCTACCTTTTCGGCCGCTCGATTCATCGCATCGTCGGTCCGGTCGGCATCGTGCTCGGGATCCTGGCCCTGGGGGCAGCGGTGGTCGGATGGAGATTCTTCAAGGGCCATGAGGCCGCGCTGCAGGCCGAAGCCGATCGGGCCATCCCCGAAGTTTGAGCCGGCTCTCGGTCGAGGCGCCGCTCTCGGCCGCGCCTCGAGACAGCAGGTTGCATTTGGCGCGCCGATTTCTCATTTGACGGCGACGCCACACTGCCTCAAAGTCGACAAGCAACGTCGCAGACGATCGAAAAGATCAAATCGTGACCAAAGTGGCTGCGGCCGAGACCGCCATACGAAGCAACGCCGCGGAGCGGCCTTATGGCGGGAGCGGATCGAAGGCGGGATTGAAACGGGCCGAGGAGGAGCCGGCTCTCGGTCCTTCGCGGCAGGTCGCCGACATCCGGTCGGTCGCCTTGCTGCTGCTGCCTTCCTTTTCAATGATCGCTTTTTCGTCGGTGATCGAACCCTTGCGCCTGGCGAACCGGGTGCTCGGGCACGAGGCGTTCAGGTGGCGCGTCCTGTCGAGCAACGGGCAGCCTGTCGCCGCGTCGAACGGCATTGTGGTCGCCACCGACGGTAACTTCGTCGATCTTAACGGGATCACCGCGGCCGTGGTCTGTTCCGGCGTGGACGTGCAGAACTTCGACCACCGCGAGGTGATCGGCCGACTGCGCGGCCTTGCGGCCCGCGGCGTGCCGGTCGGGGCGGTCTGCACCGGCACCTTCGTGCTGGCACGGGCCGGGCTGCTCGATGGGCACCGTTGCACGATCCATTGGGAAAATCACGACAGCCTGCGCGAGCAATTCCCCGAACTGGATTTGACCGAGGAACTTTTCGAGATTGACCGGACGCGGTTCACCTGCGCCGGGGGTACGGCCGCCATCGACATGATGCTGGCCCTCATCGCCCGCCAACAGGGGCAGGAGGTTGCCTCGGGCGTTACCGACCAGCTGATTCATCATCGCATGCGGGACGGTGACGAGCGACAGCGGATGGAGCTCCGGGCGCGGCTTGGTGTCGCCCATCCGAAGCTGATCAATGTTGTCGGAGAGATGGAGCGTTGCATCGAGCAACCCCTGTCCTGCGTCGACCTTGCGGAAGGGGCGGGGCTGTCCACCCGGCAGCTCGAGCGCTTGTTCCGCAAATATATCGGCCAAGCGCCCACCCGATATTATCTCAGTCTGCGCCTGACGCGGGCGCGCCAGCTTCTGCTTCAGACCAGCATGCCCATCCTGTCCGTCGGACTTGCCTGCGGTTTCGTTTCCGCGTCGCACTTCTCCAAGTGCTATAGCGAGCACTTCGCCAGAACGCCCTCCCAAGAACGGCGCACCAATCGCTGAGTTCGTCGTGTCCACTTTCCATGAATTCGACTACGTCATCGTCGGGGCCGGTTCGGCCGGCTGCGTCCTCGCCAACCGGCTGACCGAAGACGGGCGCTCCTCCGTGCTGCTCCTCGAATTCGGTGGGAACGATTGGTCTCCCTTTCTGCGGATGCCAAGTGCCCTCGCCATCGCGATGGGGATCGAGCGTCACAACTGGAATTATCTGAGCGAGCCCGAGCCCAATCTCGACAACAGGCAGATCACGTGTCCGCGCGGCAAGGTGCTGGGCGGCTCCTCCTCCATCAACGGCATGGTCTACATCCGCGGCAACGCGATGGATTTCGAGGCCTGGGAGGAGGCAGGTGCTCGAGGTTGGGCATATCGCGACGTGCTGCCCTATTTCAAGCGCGCCGAAAGCCGCGAGGAGGGCGGGGACTCCTACCGGGGCAGCGACGGGCCGCTGCACACGAGTTACGGTCCGCTGAGCAACCCGCTCTATCAGGCCTTTATCGAGGCCGGACGGCAGGCTGGTTATCGGGTCACCGACGACGTCAACGGTTATGGCCAGGAAGGCTTCGGGCGGATGGACCGCACGGTCCATCGCGGCATTCGCTGGAGCACCGCGCGAGCCTATCTCGACCCGGCGAAGGCGCGAAGGAACCTTACGATCTGGACGCATTCCTTTGCCGAACGCATCCTCTTCGAGGGGCGTCGGGCAGTTGGCGTCAGGGTGTCGCGCGACGGCCGCTCGAGCGAGGTGCGGGTCCGGCGGGAGGTGGTGTTGGCGGGCGGTGCGATCAACTCGCCGCAACTGCTGATGCTGTCGGGGATTGGGCCCGGTGCCGAATTGCAGCGCCACGACATCCCGGTTCTGGCCGACCGTCCCGGTGTCGGCGGCAACCTCAGCGACCATCTGGAGGTCTATTTCCAGGTGGCCTGCAAGGAACCGATCACGCTCTACAGCTCGCTGGGGCTCTTCCCCAAGGCGATGATCGGCGCCGAATGGCTGTTGATGAAGCAAGGTCTCGGGGCCACCAACCACTTCGAAAGCTGCGCCTTCATCCGTAGCCGGCCGGGGGTGCGCTGGCCCGATCTGCAATATCATTTCCTGCCGGCCGCGATCTCCTACAACGGAAAGGATCTCGCGACCCAGCACGGCTTCCAGGCCCATGTCGGGCCGATGCGCTCGAAGAGCCGCGGGCGGATCTCGCTCCGATCCGCGGACGCGCTCGAGAAACCGCTGATCCGCTTCAACTACATGAGCCATCCGGACGACTGGACCGAGTTCCGCGCCGCGATCCGGCTGACGCGCGAGATCTTCGCTCAACCGGCCTTCGATCGCTATCGCGGCGAGGAACTGCAGCCGGGTGCCGCCGCCACGAGCGACGAAACCCTCGACGCCTTCATCAAGCAGCACGTCGAGAGTGCCTACCATCCTTGCTCGACCTGCAAGATGGGGTCGGCGGATGACCCGCAGGCGGTCGTCGGCCCGGACACGAGGGTCATCGGCGTCGAAGGGCTCCGGGTAGCCGATTCCTCGATCATGCCGACCATCACGACCGGCAACCTCAACGCGCCGACCATCATGCTGGCCGAAAAAGCGTCCGACCACATCCGCGGCGTGCCGACTCTGCCGCCCTCGAACGCGCCGTTCTATGTCGCACCGGATTGGGAGACGCGGCAGCGGTACAGCCGCCGTAGCCTCGAAACGCGCTACGGCGCTCCAACCGGGACGACGCCGAACTGCTCCTGCACGGCTGTGGCTGTCAATACGTGGTATCGGGCATCGAGGCCTTCTTCTTCTCGATGAACTCCCGCAAGGCCTCGTCGATGCCGGGGTCGATTGCGGGCGGCTGATACTCGGCCAGGGCCTTCTTCCAGGCGCCATTGGCGCGCTGCGCCGCATCGAGCCGGCCTTCGGCCTCCCACTGCTCGACCGAATTGGTGTCGGCCAGCGATGACCGGTAGAAGGCCGTCTCGAAATTGGCCTGTGTATGGGCGCAGCCCAGATAGTGGCCGCCGGGCGCCACTTCGCGGAAGGCGTCGAAGGCTTGGCCGTTCGGGCTGAGGTCGTAGCCCTTGGCCAGCACGTGCATGGCGCCGAGCTGGTCGCAATCCAGCATGAACTTTTCGTAGGAGGAGGAGAGTCCGCCTTCCATCCAGCCTGCCGAATGCAGCACGAAATTGGTGCCGGCCTGCACGGTCGGCAGCAGCGTCATGGCCGATTCGTAAGCCGCCTGCGCGTCCGGCGCCTTGGAGGCGCAAAGCGAGCCGCCGGTGCGGAACGGCAACTTGGCGCGTCGCGCCAGCGCTGCGGCGCCGTAGATGGCCAGCGTCGCTTCGGGGGTGCCGAAGGTGGGCGCTCCCGATTGCATGGACAGCGTCGAAACGAAAGTGCCGAAGATGGCCGGCGCGCCGGGCCGCACCAATTGCGTGAAGGACACGCCCGCCAGCACCTCGGCCAGCACCTGAGTGAGCGTGCCCGCCACAGTGACGGGGCTCATGGCGCCCGCCAGGATGAAGGGCGTCATGATCACGGCTTGGTTGTGAGCCGCATAGACCTCCGCCGCCCCCAGCATGGCGTCGTCCCACACCAGCGGCGAATTGGCATTGATCAGGCTAGTGATGACGGTGTTCTGTCCGACGAAGTCCTTGCCGAACAGGATCTCGCTCATCTTCACGGTGTCGAGCGCGCGGTCGGGATGGGTGACCGAGCCCATATAGGGCTTGTCCGACCACCGCATGTGCGAATAGTTCATCTCGAGATGGCGCTTGTTGACCGGCAGGTCCACCGGCTCGCAGACGGTGCCGCCCGAATGATGCAGGTAGGGGCTGGAATAAGTCAGCTTCACGAAGTTGCGGAAATCCTCGATCGTGCCGTAGCGGCGACCCTGGTCGAGATCATGCACGAAGGGCGATCCGTAAACCGGGGCGAAGACGAGGTCGGTACCGCCGATATGGACGGAGCGCTCCGGGTTGCGAGCGTGCTGGGTGAAGTCGCTCGGCGCGGTGGCGATGAGCTTGCGGGCGAGGCCGCGCGGAAAATGCACGCGCTCGCCCTCGACGTCGCAGCCGGCACCTTTCAGCAGTTCGAGCGCCCTGCGGTGCCCGCGGAACTCGATGCCGATATCGTTGAGCAGCGTTTCGGCGTTGTTTTCGATGATCTCGAGCCCCTCGATGCTGAGCAACTCGGTGATCGGAATGCCGCGCCGGATATAGGGCACCGAAACGGCGGCGCGTTGCAGGCGGGACGTGCGACGGGCTTCGCGTCCGCGCCGACCCTCGGTCACAACTGCCGCTTCGCTCATGGTACTCTCCGATGCGTTCAGCAGAGGCTCCATTCCGGGAGCGTGCCGGGCCATCTCATGGTGTAGAACTTAGCGCAGCGGCCCCGCCGGGGTACGCCGCGTGCGGCAGGGTTTTGTCGTCCGGCGACAGGTTGCCCTGGCCGAATGGGGTTGACAGGCCTGGGCCGTCTCACCCATATGCCCGGACCTTTTCGGGGACGCGCCTTCGGTCCGTCCGCGGCCAGGATCGGAGGAGTGTCCCGAGTGGCAAAGGGGGCGGACTGTAAATCCGCTGGCTAAGCCTTCGTAGGTTCGAGTCCTACCTCCTCCACCAACAACCCGGTCGCTGCAGCAAGAACCGCCACCGGGCGCCCTTCGCCCTATGGCCTGCCGCCCGCGAAGCTGGTATGTGGTCCAACGCGACGCTTCAGGTTCCGCGTCCGACGCGGGTGTAGCTCAGTGGCAGAGCAACAGCCTTCCAAGCTGATGACGAGGGTTCGATTCCCTTCACCCGCTCCAATCATTTCAGAGACTTACGCGTTTTTGGCCGGCTCTATAATGTGGTGGGCTGGTGCGAGACCAAGCCGCTTCCAGTCTTTCATTCGGGGCTGATGCTTGCGCTTGGGAGAGCGACAATCTGGAACGGTGCGGATAGATTGAGCCGATGTGCGGACGCTTCACCCAAGCCTAT
>JBBPYT010000199.1:0-6776 GCA_038199665.1 Hyphomicrobiales bacterium | reverse complement strand
GTTGACGACGCCGAGCTTGCGCAGCATCTGCGTCACGGTGAGCACCAGGTCGGTCGCGGTCCGGCCCTCCTTGAGCCGGCCCGTCAGCTTGAAGCCGACGACCTGCGGCAACAGCATGGAGAGGGGCTGCCCGAGCATGACGGCTTCGGCTTCGATGCCGCCGACACCCCAGCCGAGCACGGCGAGCGCATTGACCATGGTGGTGTGCGAATCCGTGCCCACCAGCGTGTCCGGATAAGCGACCTCCAGAGCCTCGCCATCGGCCTCCTCGGTCCGGGTCCAGATCGTCTGGGCCAGGTATTCGAGATTGACCTGGTGGCAGATGCCGGTGCCGGGCGGCACCACGCGGAAATTGCCGAAAGCCTTCTGGCCCCAGCGCAGGAAGCGGTAGCGCTCGCCGTTGCGTTCGTATTCAAGCGCCACATTATCGCCCAAGGCCTTGGGAGTGCCGAATTCGTCGACGATCACCGAATGGTCGATCACGAGATCGACCGGCACCAGCGGGTTGATCTTGTCGACGTCGCCGCCGAGCTTTTGCATGGCGTCGCGCATGGCCGCGAGGTCCACCACCGCGGGTACGCCGGTGAAGTCCTGCATCAGCACGCGTGCCGGACGGAAGGCGATCTCGCGTTCCTCCGTGCCGCGGTTGGCGAGCCAGCGCGCGACGGCCGCGATGTCGTCCTTGGTGACGCTGCGGCCATCCTCGTGCCGCAGCAGGTTCTCGAGCAGCACCTTCATCGAGTAGGGCAGCTTGGAGATGCCGTCGAGACCATTCCTTTCCGCCTCGGGGAGCGAGAAATAGCTGTAGCTCGCCGACCCGACGTCGAGCGTGCGGCGTGATCGGAAACTGTCGAGCGAGGCCATGGGGCATCCTTCGCGGCGCAGAGAAACTGAAATCTGCCTGAATATAGATATTCCGACTGCACGGGGCTACACGGAAGGTGCATTGCAGCACAGCGAGGATCGCGTTTGGCGCTCACCTTGTCCGTAACCGAGCTCGCGGCCGAGCGCGGCGGCCGGCCGATCTTTGCCGGGCTGTCGTTCGCGGTGCGGAGCGGCGAGATCCTGGGCATCGCGGGGCCGAACGGTGCGGGCAAATCGACCCTGCTACGGGTGCTCGCGGGACTGCTGGCGCCCGTGCGGGGCGGGGCCGTGCTCGACCCTCCGTCGGCGGAGGACCCGGAAGCGCCCCTCGCCGAGCGGGTGCACTACCTTGGCCATGCCGATGCGCTCAAGCCGGCGCTCACGGCCGCGGAAAACCTCAGGTTCGCTCGGGCTCTCGGCGGCCCATCGGACGTCACTCCCTCGGAAGCCTTGGCCCGTTTCGGCTTGGCTCACGCCGCGGATCTGCCTTGCGCCTATCTGTCGGCCGGGCAGCGGAGGCGCGTCGCTTTGGCGAGGCTGCTGGTCACGGCGCGCCCCCTGTGGCTGCTCGACGAACCCGCAACCGCGCTCGACCTGGCGTCGCAGGGGCTTCTCGCAACGCTGATGCGCGACCACCTCGCGAAGGGGGGACTGATCGTGGCCGCGACCCACTCGCCGCTTGGGATCCCGGACGTGCGGGAACTCCGGCTCGGAGCCGCTTAGGATGTATGACCCTCACCTCCCACCCCCCCCCACAAGGGAGAGGGGAGGACCCCACCGCCGGCGATCCTCCACTCGGTCGTTGCCGGCGGGTTCGTGGTTCAATGGCGGCCATCACCCCTCTCCCTTGTGGAGGAGGGTGGGGAGTGAGGGTCTGGGCCGTCGATCGGCTTTACGCCTTGGGCTGGCGCAAGCCGCGACCTTTTGCCGGGGCGCGTCGTGATCCGGCCTCTGGCGGCGATTTTCTGGCGCGACCTCCTGCTGGCGCGCCGCATCGGTGGCGGCGGCGCGACCGGCATCGTGTTCTTTCTGTGCCTCGTCACCGTGGTGCCGTTCGCGGTCGGGCCGGACCTGAACCTTTTGAGCCGCATCGGCCCCGCCATCTTGTGGATCGCCGCCTTGCTGTCGACCCTGCTGGGCCTCGATCGGCTGTTCGGGGCCGACAACGAAGATGGTTCGCTCGATCTGCTGCGGGCCGGCGGCGCGCCGCTGGAACTCGTCGTGGTCACCAAATGCCTGGCGCATTGGTGCGCCACCGGGCTGCCGCTGGTGCTCGTGTCCCCGGTCTTCGGCTCGATGCTGGCGCTGGACGGCCCGGCGCTCGCCGGCGTCGCCGCGAGTCTTGCGGTCGGCACGCCGGCCCTCACCTGCCTCGGCGCCATCGGCGCGGCGCTCACGGTGTCGCTGCGGCGCGGCGGCCTGCTGCTTTCCGTATTGGTGATTCCCCTGACGATCCCGGTGCTGATCTTCGGTGTCTCGGCGGCGTCCGCCGCAAGCGGGGGCGCGGTGCCGTTCAGGCTGCCGTTTTTGGTGCTGTGCGGGCTGACCTTGCTGTCGGTCGCCGGCGCGCCCTTCGCGGCTGCGGCGGCGCTGCGGCTAACCGCCGAGTGAAGGTAAGCCATCACGCCGATAGAGCGTCCAGCGCATGCCGGACAGCATCGAGGCGGGGTAGCTCGCGCGCTGCACGAAGGTCGCCCGGCAGTCACTCGGACCGATTTCGATCGATGACGGCGGGTCCCGCTCGTCCTCATTGAGGTCGATGTACCAGCCCGGCCGGTCCCGGCAGAACGTGCCAGGAGCGGAATAGTCGAACCGGGTCCCGCGGCGAGCCGCCAAATAGTCGACCACCGTCTGGATCTTGAAGCGGTGCACGCTTGCATAGGCGGGGCGGCCCTCGGACGCCATCGTGTCCAGAATGACCGAATACGAGCCGCGGCCATCGCGCAGCAGGGACGCGTCCCAGGAATACTGGCCGAAAGCAACAAGGGATATCAGGGCCGCAACGACGCAGCGCGAACCCCGGCCCCCTCGATCCCACATGCCCCCGATCACATCGGCTTCGAACAGAAGAAAAACCGTACCTGAACCGAGATAGTAGCGCGGGAACTCGAGGTTTGGCAGGCGAGCCGCAAGCATCAATGCCGGCACGACCACGAGCCCGGCAAAGATGAGGGCGTAGTGTCGGGGATCGACCAAGTTGTACCAGACCGCGATCGCGACCCCGACCCCGCCTGCGGCAAGGGCCACCCAGGCAGGCATCCCTCCGGGCAAGCCGAGCATCAAGCGGATGAGATCGCCATAGCCGACCAGGAAGCTTGCGGCGGAAAACGGCGATGCGCCACCGACCTCGAACCCGCCATGAACCAGGAGGCCGGCCATGACGGCCGCCATGGCCGGCACGAGCAGCGCGAGTGAAGGCCCGAACAGTCCAATCGTCTGGTCGACGACGCGACCGAGGCTTCGCCCCGCCTGCAACAGCCTGATGATCGCCGTGAAACCCAGAAGGATCAAGACCGCCAACATGCTGAAATGCGACAAGGCGCCGAACCCGATGGCAAGGCCAAGGACCCAGCGCGGCCAATGCCGATCCGGCCTCGCCCCGGCCGGGTGCAAGCATGGGGCGAGCAGGGGCTCGATGGTTCGCTCGAAGCTGTCGACGGCCAGCAACGTCGCGAGGATCAGTCCGGCATAGCCCCTCGCCTCGGAGCCGTAGTTGACGAAGGGAAATGCGCAGGCCGTAAGTCCCGCCGCAGCGACGGCCGTGGCAGGACTCCGCCGAAAGCCGATCCGGGCCGCCATGAGTATGGAGAGGGTGCCGAACAAGACAGCCGGGGCACGGTAGACCAGCGCCGACCGATCAGGCCCTGCCAGGTACAGCCACAGCGAATTCAGGTAATGATTGTTGTCGTGCGAAATATCCCAGAACACTCCGCCGGCCGATCTGATCCCGGCCACGAGATTGAGGGACCAGATTTCGTCGAGCCAAAGGTCGCCTTGCGCCGCCGCGATCCGCAATCCAAACCCAGCGAGCGTTACGAGCCCGATGACGATCCAGGCGGTCTCACTTCGTGTAACGCTCCGCGGCGGGCGGAGAAGGGCTGGTCCGGCTGCGGCGTGGTCGGGAGCAGAAATGCCGATAGGCCGCACATACACTGATCGGTCGGACAAGAAAGCCCTCCGGCTAGACGCCCCGTCATCTATTCCGTAGAGATTGCAAAAGCCTTTACGAGATCCACGAGTTCGATCTGTTGCGCCAGATCACTGCCGAGGGGCGATCGGCGAGCCGCTTACGATCCTGCCGCAATTCGGGTAAAAGAGAAAAGCTCCCGAGCGGTAGTCTCGCCCGGCCCAATCCCGGCCCAAGTCATACGCCAATCCGGACCCATGTACGTCCTCGCCAACCCTCAGAACTTCATGCGGCTGTCGGGCCGTGTCCTGCCTTGGCTCGCCGGACTTTCCGGGCTCACGCTTGCGGTGGGGCTCACCCTCGCCATGCTGGCGCCGCCGGACTATCAGCAGGGCGACACGGTCAAGATCATGTTCATCCACGTCCCGGCCGCCTGGACCGCGAGTCTCGCCTATTGCGTCATGACGGCCTCAGCCCTCGGAACTCTCGTATGGCGGCATCCGCTGGCCGAGGCAGCCCAGAAGGCCGCTGCACCCCTCGGGGCTGCCTTCACGTTCATCTGCCTCGTCACCGGCTCCTTGTGGGGCAAACCCATGTGGGGCACTTATTGGGTCTGGGATGCGCGGCTGACGTCGGTGCTGGTGCTGTTCATCATGTATCTGGGGCTTCTGGCGCTGTGGAACACGATCGAGGAACCCGGCCGCGCCGCGCGGGCCGCCTCGGTGCTGACGCTGGTCGGGTTCGTCAATATCCCGATCGTGAAATTCTCGGTCGATTGGTGGAACACGCTGCACCAGCCGGCCTCGGTATTCCGCCTCGGCGGCCCGACGATCGACAGCTCCCTGCTGATACCGCTGCTGGTCATGGCCGTTGGCTTCACGTTGATTTTCGCGACCCTGCACATCATGTCGATCCGCAACGAGGTCCTGCGTCGCAAGGTGCGGCGCCTGCTGCTGGCGAACGCGTCCGAAGGCCAGCCCACCACGATCCTGACTCCGGCAGAGGCGAGGCCATGATGGAGGCGGCGCATTTCGGCTTCATCCTGGCTGCCTACACGGTGACCGCGCTCGTGCTCGGCGCAGTCACGCTCGCTATCCTCCTCGATGGCCGTGCTCAGAGCCGGCTCGTCGCCAAGCTCGAACAGCATGCGACCGTTCGCGGACCGAGGGCGCCCAAAGGGGATGAGGTCGCATGAGCGTGAGCGATGCCGCCGCGGACCCGAAACACGGCGCGATTCGACGGCTTCTGGTCACATTGCCGCTGGTCGCCTTCTTCGGGCTCGCGGCCTTGTTCCTGATCCGTCTCGGGGCAGGCGACCCCTCGCGCATTCCCTCGGCCTTGATCGGCCGCCCGGTTCCGGCCTTCACACTGCCGCCCTTGCCTGGACATCCCGGCCCCGGGCTCGACGATGCCGGTTTGCGCGCCGGCCACGTAACCCTGGTGAACATTTTCGCTTCCTGGTGCATCGAATGCCACGATGAGCACGGGCTCCTCATGACGCTGGCGCAGGATCTCAAGCTCAAGGGGCAGGGCGTTTCGCTCGACGGCATCGTCTACAAGGACAATCCGGAGGATGCGCGGCGCTATCTCGGCTCCAAGGGCGATCCCTATGCCCGGCTCGGCAACGATGCTTCGGGCCGCACGGCGATCGATTTCGGGGTCTATGGCGTGCCGGAAACCTTCGTCATCAAGGGCGACGGCACGATCGCCTACAAGCTGATCGGCCCGGTGACGGAGGGCAACATCGGCACGCTCATGGGCGAAGTCGAGAAGGCGGCCAGATAAGCGATTGCGCCGGGGAAACGCGGCGCCGATGCGATGTGGCCCTCGCGTTCCACGGCGAACTCCGTGATAAGTCTCCGTCGACGCAAGCTAAGCGGGATCGGGGCCGAGCCGTGCGGACGCCGATCGCCGGCCGTCGAAAAAAGAGCGAAGGTCCCCGTCAGTCATCGCAGCAAGCATCGAAGGAAAGCCACGTGAAGAGCCCAGCCCCCGATCACCCCATCGCCATCGTGCCGCACCCCGGTCGTGTGCGGATCACGTTCGGTGGTCGCCAGATCGTCGAAACCACGCGGGCCCTCGTGCTCAAGGAGGCGTCCTATCCGCCGGTATTCTATGTTCCGCGCGAGGACGCGGACATGGGTCTGCTGTCGAGGACCGACCGCCGGACGCACTGCCCCTATAAAGGCGACGCCAGCTATTTCACCATCGAGTCCGGCGGCGGGTCGGCAGCCGATGCGGTGTGGTCCTACGAAACGCCGCTCCCCGCCGTGGCCGAGATCGCGGGTCACCTGGCGTTCTATCCGGACAGAGCGAAGATCGAAATGCTGTGATCTGCAAGCCCGGGATGCAACCCGTGCCGCTGCGCAGCGCTCCCACTGTCTATGCCGCGTAAGCCGAACGATCGGCCCGGCGTCCGCAAGGCCATTGAAGAGCCCAGCGATTCGATTTCGCCAATTTCCTCCAATACAATCAGACACTTAAGTACGCACGTTCCTGAGCAGCCCATTCCCAAGTCATCACAGTGTCAGCGGCAGAAGCGAAGTCGCAGGGCTAAGAGCTTTTTTCCACAGGTCCATGGGCTGAACGGGTCGGCAGCTGTTACGGTCAATTGGGGCGAGCTGTCGCCGCTATCGACCGAGGCGGCCGGCCAGCAAGCTCAATAGCCCGACGCCGACCCTGCGGCGGCCACGCACCGGCTTTGTCGATTCTGTCTATCCAGGTATACCGGGATGAGACTTTGCCGTGGACCCTAAGCTGCTTGCGTACGTCGTCCTAGGCCACT
>JBBPYT010000198.1:0-21038 GCA_038199665.1 Hyphomicrobiales bacterium | reverse complement strand
GGGCGGTTCGATCCCGATCGTAGGTTCGTTCAAGCAGGATCTGAGGATGGACGCGCTGATGATCGGCTTTGCCCTGGACGATGATCGGGTCCATTCTCCGAACGAGAAATACAATCTGATCTCGTTCCAGAAGGGCGCACGCAGCTGGGCACGCGTGCTGCACGCCCTGGCGCTGTGATGCGCGGACCAAGGCGGCATCGCGGCATATCGCTGTCGCGCCCGGCTACAGCAGCTCTTGCAATGAGCCCAGCACTTTGGCGGGTGGCAAGTCGTAATATTCGTCCGGCATGCCGGTCCGGTTGATCCAGAACGTGTGGAAACCGAACGCTGCGGCGCCGGCGACGTCCCAGCGGTTGGACGAAACGAAAGCCACATCGTGGGCCCCGACATCGAAATGCGCGCCGACAAGTTCGTAGGCGCGTCGGTCGGTCTTGAAGACGCCCGCCTGTTCAACCGAAAGGCTCGCGTCGAGACAATCGCGCAAGCCAGCCGAGGCCACGGCTCGGGCCAGCATGGCCGCCGTCCCGTTCGACAGGATCGCCGTCTTGGCGCCGTGGCCCTTGAGGGCGCCGAGCGTCGCTCGCGCATCGGGGTATGCATCGAGTTCGCCATAGGCCTCGAGCAGCTTGGCCCGTAATTCGTTGGTGATCCCGCCGCAGCGCGCCGCCGCAAACTGCAGCGCGTCCTCGGTCAGGCTCTGGAAGTCCCGGACACGGCCCATCAGCGTCCGAACCCAACTATATTCGAGCTGCTTGGTTCGCCAGAGTTCGGCGAGGCGCGTCGCCTCCGGCCCGACCTCGTCGCGGTGGCGCGCCACGGCGGAATTGACGTCGAACAAGGTGCCGAAGGCGTCGAACACGTAGACAGGATGCGGCATCGGTCGCCCTTTCGACGCCTATCTCAAGCAGACCGTGAGTGGGTCGCCGGGTAGGTCCCCGGTCTCCGCCGCTTCCGAAGGGGCAGCTTGACCCCGAAAGCCCATAGCGAGGCGGCCAGCGACAGTCCATAGACGATCGCGCCGGCCGCGCCCAGCAGAACGAGATGCGTTTCATTGCTCAAACGATGGCCGGCGGTCGTCGCCTCGATCGCCGGATCGGCCATGAAGATGAACCCTCCGAGGAGGACGGCGCCGATGTCGACCGCAATGGCGACTTTAGCGAACGTTTCGTCCGGTTGCATTACGCCCCGCAGCCAGCCCAACCCGGACAGGACCAGAAGGTTGACCCAGGCACCGACGGCTGTTGCGGCGGCAAGACCGACAGCCCCGAGCGGCTTGTAGAGGACGAGCTTCAGGGCCAAGTTGCAGCCCACCGCGAAGAGCGAGGCCAGCATTGGAACCGTCGTGTTGCCGCGGGCCTGGAACCCGGCGACGGCCGAGCGGATCAGAACGATGGGAAGCAGACCGAACCCATAGGCCGCCAGAACCGCAGCTGAAGCGGAGGCCGCTTCGGCGGTGAACTGACCGCGCAGGAACACGCCCCGCATGATCTGCTCCGGGGTCAGAATGAAGGCAACGAAGAACGGCGCCGACAAGGCTAGGGTGAGCGCCATCGTCCGGTTCTGGGCTGTCAGCGCGCCTTCGGCATCGTCCGCGGCGATAAAACGGCTCATTTCTGGAAGCAGAACCGTTCCGGCCGCAATGCCGATCACACCGATGGGCAATTGATAGATCCGTTCGGCATAATAGATCGACGACGGACCGCCGGTCGGCAGCAGCGAGCCGATGATCGTATCGGCGAAGATCGCGATCTGCACTCCGGCCGAGCCGATGACCGCAGGGCCGAGCGCTCGAAAGAATTGCCTGACGTCGGCGCTGAGGGTCGGACGGACGAGCCTTTCGAGGACGCCGGCCCGTCGGGCCGCGACCATCATCAATGCGAGTTGGGCCGCCCCGGACACCGTAACCCCGACGCTCGCTGCGACGCCGGCGTTGGGGAACAACCAGGCGACAGCCAGGAACATGACCATGACAACGTTCAGCAGAACTGGCGCGAAGGCTGAAGCGGTGAACTTGCGATGGGCATTCAGCGTGCCGGACTGCAGCGTGACCAGGGTGACGCAGAGCAGATACGGAAAGGTGATGCGCGTCATCTGGATCGCATGGGCCAGCTTCACCGGATCGCGATCGAAACCCGGTGCGAGCAGGCCGACGAGCGTCGGCGTGAACATCTCGGCCAGGATCAGCAAGGCGATCTGCGTCACCAAGAGGATCGTGAAGATCTGGCTCGCGAAGGCGGCTGCCTCTCCGGTACCGCGCCGTTCCAACACCCGGGCATAGGAGGGGACGTAGGCGGAATTGAACGCGCCTTCGCCGAAGATTGCGCGGAAGTGGTTCGGCAACCGGAACGCGATCACGAAAGCATCGGCGATGCCGCCCGCACCCAGCATGGCGCCGACCATCACATCGCGCACAAACCCTGTGGCGCGCGACACCAGCGTCAACCCGCCGACGGAAAGAAGATGCTTGTACATGAAGGCTCGAACTCGCGGGTGTCGCCGACGAACTGTTGTGTCAGCCTCTATCGTAAGCCTTCACGCATTCAATCGCGCCACGAGGGTTTTCGAATGCACCGCTGTGACGTGCGTATCTCGACGCGTGTCCGGGTCAGACCGGCGACAGGGCCGAGTGCGGGGCCGATCATCCGGCCCCGCTGTGTCGACGCATGCTCGTCAGCGGGCACCTTGGTAGAGTTCCTCGACGTGCTCCCAGTTCACCAGGTTTTCCATAAACGCTTTCAGGTAGTCCGGGCGACGATTGCGATAATCGATGTAGTAGGAATGCTCCCAGACATCGACACCGAGGATGGGGGTACCGCCGTGCACGAGCGGGTTCTCGCCATTGGGCGTCTTCATGACTTCCAATTTGCCGTTCTTGACCGAAAGCCAAGCCCAGCCCGAGCCGAATTGGGTGGTCCCGGCCTGGATGAAATCCTCCCTCATCTTGTCAAACGAGCCGAAACTCTCGGTAATGGCTTTTTCGAGCGCCCCGGAAGGCTTGCCGCCGCCGTTCGGCTTCATCCACTTCCAAAAATGGATGTGGTTGTAATGCTGCCCGGCATTGTTGAAGAGGCCCTGGTTCTTGCCGAACGACCCTTTGACGACCTCTTCGACCGACTTGTCCTCGAATTCCGTGCCTTTGAGGAGATTGTTGCCGTTGGTCACGTAGGCCTGATGGTGCTTGTCGTGGTGGAACTCGAGCGTTTCCTTGGACATGTAGGGCTGCAGGGCGTCGTAAGCGTAGGGCAGCGGGGGAAGCGAGAAGGACATTGTCGAAGCTCCTTGAAAATGGCTGCGCAGGAAGCGCACTGAGCCGCAGAACGGAAGAATGGCCCGCCACGCAGGGCAAACTAGAGGGCGAGTGCGCCGGCCGCAACGGCGGGGATTGCTCCTCGGGCCGCATACGGCGCCGCCGGTTTTACACGGCGGTCCGTTCATGCCTAATTTACCGCAACCTCCGCAGGCCGGCCTGCGGCGGCAGGCGGTTCGAGAACCCGGAAAGCGGTCGATGACCTGGTTGATCTTCGCGCTTGGCGTCGTGCTGGCTGTGGCGGGAGCGATCTCGATCGCGTCCGGAATACCGTACATTCAGATCGAATGGGGCTGGACCGAGGTGATCGCCGGCACCACGGCTTTATCCGGCGGGATCCTCACCTTCGCACTCGGAGCGGTCCTTTTTCGCCTCTCTGCTCTGCAGCGGGCGGTGCAGCGGGGTAGCTTCGGCTTCCCGTCCTCCAACGAGCCCGACGCACAGCCGGCTTCCACCCCGGACACCTCCGATTTCCCCGATGTTGCCGCCGAAGCCGCTCAGCCGGTCCTTGAACCGTTCGACCGAATGGCACCGCCCACGATGGGTGAAGACATTGAACCTTATCTTACGCCAGCTCCTCCGGACATCGGTGCTGACGAAGCCGCAGAGACCGATCCGCCCGTCGGTCCGCAAGCGCCGCGGCGTGTGCCTTGGACGGCGAAGCTCAGGGCGCGCTTCCGCAAGCCGGAGAACCGGCTTCCAACTGCGCCCGATCCGGAATCGGAGCCGAGCCTCGAGCTCCCTCCAACCTTCGATCCGGCTCTAACGGATGCCGGCGCCGTGCCGCATCTCGATCTGCCAGGCCAAGCGCCAGGATCCTCGGGCTTGTTGGGCGACGATCGCGAACGATCGCCTTCAGAGGCTTCACCCCGCGACAGCTCCAGCCAAATTGCCGGGTTCCGGACGAGGGGAGCCGACAACGAAAGCCCATTCCATCATGTTGGGATCGACGACGTCGCAACCGCGGCGACGGTGGTTGGCCGCTATGAGGCAGGCGGCGCCTCCTATGTACTGTTTTCCGACGGCGCGATAGAGGTCGAGACCGGAACGGGGTTGCACCGATTCGGATCGATGCAAGAACTCAGGGCCTTCATCGAAGCACAGGAGCAACAGGGTTCCGGGCAGGATCGATAAGCCGAGATTTCGTCCGAACCCTCTGAGAGGCGCAGGCCAAACTTCGGCCTGGCGATCCGTCAGGCGACCATCGCCGAGCCCATCGCAGTCGCGGTGCGCTCGGGCCCAGCCGCTGTGCAGGCCAGCGCGAACGCGTACTGCAGAGCGACCTCTTCGAGTTGGTCGAAGCGGCCCGGGGCGCCGCCGTGTCCGGCATCCATATTGGTCTTCAGCAGAACCGGACCGCCACCCGTCATGGTCGCCCGCAGCTTCGCCACCCATTTCGCCGGTTCCCAATAGGTGACGCGCGGGTCGGTCAGGCCGCCGAGCGCCAGGATCGCGGGATAGGTTTGAGCGCGGACGTTGTCGTAGGGCGAGTATCCCCGGATGCGATCGAACGCTTGCCGATCATTGATGGGGTCGCCCCATTCCAGCCATTCGGGCGGGGTCAGCGGCAGTTCCGCATCCATGATCGTGTTCAGCACATCGACGAAAGGCACATCCGCAATGATGCCGGCGAAGAGGTCCGGCGCCTCGTTCGCAATGACCCCCATGAGCATGCCGCCTGCGCTGCCGCCCTGGGCGACGATCCGGCCCGGCATGGTGAAACCCGCGTCCACCAAAGCTCGGCCCGCGGCAATGAAGTCGCTGAACGTGTTGCGCTTATGCGCAAGCTTGCCGTCCGTGTACCAGTTCCAGCCCTTGTCAGTTCCGCCCCGGACGTGCGCGATGGCGAAAACAAAGCCGCGGTCGACCAGTGAAAGCCTTTTGGTGCCGAACGCCGCCGCAAGCGCATGGCCATAGGCACCGTAGCCGTAGAGCAAGAGCGGAGCTGACCCGTCGAGCGGCAGGTCGCGGCGGTGAAGAATCGAGATCGGTACTTGCGCGCCGTCCGCTGCCGTCGCGAAGATACGTCGCGTCACATAGGCTGAAGGGTCGTGTCCGGAGGGGATCTTCTGGCGCTTGCGCAGGATCCGGCGATCGCTCTCCATGTCGTAGTCGTAGATCTCCTGCGGGGTCGTCATCGAGGAATAGGCAAACCGCATCACGGCGGTGTTCTGCTCCGCTACATCCTCCAGGCCGAGCGAATAGGCCTGTTCGGGGAATGCTACAGCCTTCTCGTTTCCGGTCGCGACAGCCCGGATGACGATCCGAGGAAGCCCGTTCTCACGCTCCAACCGGACCAGGTGATCCTGAAAGGCGGCGATCGACACGATCATGCACCCCGGCCGATGCGCGACGACATCACGCCAGTGTTCCCGCCCAGGTGTTTCAACCGGAGCCTCAACGATCTTGAAGTCTTCCGCTCCGTCTGCGTTGGTCAGTATGACGAAGCGATCTCCACGGTGATCGACCTCGTAGCGCAATCCGCTCTGGCGCGGTGCGATCAGGCGAGGCGGCGAGCCTGGGGCATCAAGGTCGACTACATGGGCTTCGGCCGCATCGTGGCCGTGGATGCTGATCACCAGGAAGCGTGCCGACCGGGTGCGCTCGATCGAGACGAACCATGCCGGATCCGCTTCTTTGAGCACGGGGATGTCGGCATCCTGCCCGGTGCCCAGAACATGGAGGTGCACGCTGCTGGCCCGGTGGTTCTCGTCGATCTTGACGTAAAAGAAGGCCCGGCTATCGGCTGTCCAGACCACTTCGCCATCGGTGTGGGTGACGACGTCCAGCAGGTCTGTCCCTGCGACGATGTCGCGAACGCGCAGCTTATAAAGTTCCGATCCCTTGTCGTCCGCACCCCAGGCGACGAACTCGTGGTTCGGTGCGTGCTGGGTCGCCGCGAGGTCGAAGAAGGCCTTGCCCGCGGCGAGCGCATCCCCGTCGAGAAGCACCGCTTCCTCACCACCGCCGCGCGGCTGACGGCACATCAACTCGTGCTGGCCGCCTTCACGGTAGCGCCCGTAATATTGAAACGGCCCCTCCGGCACCGGAACATTCGCATCTTCCTCCTCGATGCGGCCCCGCATCTCCCCGACAAGCCGTTGCTGCAGGGACGCGGTTGCCTTCATGGTCGCGTCTGCAAAGGTATTCTCTCGCTCGAGAACGGCGCGGATGCCCTGAGGCAGCTTGGCGGGATCTTCCAGCACGTCCCGCCAGTTCGTGGCGCGCAGCCATCCGTAGTCGTCCGTCAGTGGCTCGCCGTGCGCCATACTGGTCTGGGGACGAGCCGCGATGTGCGGCGGCTCGGTCGCTTGGACCAGGCCGGCTTCGGAAGAATTCCGCATGAAGGGTTCTCAATCGTGATCGGGGTCGAGCTTCAGCACGGTGCCGTTCAAACAGTACCGCAGGCCGGTCGGGGCCGGGCCGTCCGGGAACACGTGGCCGAGATGAGCCTCGCATGAGGCGCAACGAACTTCGGTTCGCCGCATCAGCCACGAATTGTCGGTATGCTCTTCGACGGCCTCAGGTTCGATCGGGGCGAAAAAGCTCGGCCATCCGGTGCCCGAGTCAAACTTGGTTTCCGACCTGAACAGAGATGCCCCGCAGCAGGCGCAATGGTAGGTGCCGTCAGTCTTGGTGTCCCAATAAGGACCCGTGAAGGCCCGTTCGGTGCCGTGCTTACGCGCCACATGGAACTGTTCCGGCGTGAGCTGTTCTTGCCATTCGGCTTCGGCCTTGGTCACCTTCGGCTTGGCTTTGATCGACATGGGATCCTCCTTCGGACCTTTAGTAGGGTTTGAGCGATGGCGTTCGCAAGGTGCGAGGCAGAAAGGTCGCGCAGCGTGTCCCGGCGTCGCCGAACTTCCCCGACCGGCGCCAAAGGAACGGTGCAATTCTGCTTCAATTGCGGGAAATACCTACAAGATTGCCGAGGGTACTTGACCAGCACAATCCAGGCAATGAAGTGCAAAGTGCATTAAATTGTTTCCAAGTCGTATTTCGCTGTACATATGGATTGACGAAATGTGTGATTCGACGCAATGCCTAAGTGGGCGCGCTGTCGAGCCGGAGACAGGATCCCTGGTGTAGTAGTTGACGGCGGAGGAACCGAAGCTACTGAGCAAGACGAGTGACATTATCATGGAAACACAGAATTCAGAGACTTTCATGGGACTCGCGGCAGAGATCGTTTCGGCCTATGTCAGCAATAATTCCGTCCCAGCCAGCGACCTTCCGGGGCTCATCAGCGATGTTCATTCGGCTTTGGTGCGGGTCACGTCGGCATCCAGCCCTGCGCCGGTCGAAGCGCTGAAGCCGGCGGTCCCGACCAGGAAATCCGTAACGAGCGATTACATCGTCTGCTTGGAAGACGGTAAGAAGTTCAAATCCCTCAAGCGGCACCTGCGCACGCAATACAATATGTCGCCGGACGATTATCGTGAAAAGTGGGGGTTGGGGACCGATTATCCCATGGTGGCGCCCAATTACGCGAAGGCTCGGTCGAAATTGGCCAAGGAAATGGGTTTGGGCCAACAACGCCGGCGCAAGGCGAAGTAAGTGCGCGGCGGCGCCGGCAAGGTTCGTATTGCGTGTGATTGTTCATCGCGCTTCCAAACCATCGACTTAGGTGGGCGAAGCTTCGACGGTTCCTGACGCGGTGCTGCGGGCGGCCCGCCTTGCGTCTCCTTTGATGCGCTCGACCATGGCGCGAAGGCCGTTGGATCGTTGCGGCGTCAGGTGCTCGCTCAGATCCAAGCGCCTGAACAGATCGCTGGCTTCGGTCACCGAGATTTCGGCCGCCGGCCGACCGCCGTACAGGGCAATCACCAGGTAGATCAGCCCTTTGACGATGAAGGCATCGCTGTCGCCCCTGAAGAACAGGACCGGCTCCCCGTTGCGGTCCTTGATCTCGGTTTCGAGCCAAACCTGGCTTGCGCATCCGCGCACGCGGTTGGCCTCGTTGTGGGCTTCTTCGGCCAAAGGCTCCAGAGAGCGCCCTAGCTCGATCAGATATCGATAGCGTTCGCTCCAGTCGTCGAGGAACAGGAAATTATCGACGATATCTTCAACGGTCGGCATGGCGCTTCTGCTGTTAGGCTAGGCTTCTCATATCGACGACCTAGCCCGCAATTACCAGTGCCCGACGCCGTTCTGAGGGCGTGACGGCGCGGCCCGGCCTGCCCGCCCCGCGGCGGTACGCTCCGTCGCACATGTCGAGGAAGGAGAGACTTCCCGGCAGCCAAGCTTATGATCCGGCGGTCCGTTCGGACCAGCTCAGGATAGGCGAGCTACAGGATCTTGCCGGCCTGTTGGTTGGGATCCGCCGTGGGAAACCGGAGAATCGAGCAAGGCTGTCTTGGTGCAGGCGTTAAAGCTTGTCACTCATCCCGCGGCACCGGACCTGCGGACAGGGCCGGAGATCTGAGCTATCTACGACCAGGCAACGCAGCCGTAACGGAGCGATCGGGATGGAAGAACTGATTCAGCGCGTGAGCGCCGCCACGGGTCTGGAGCCGGAAACGGCCCACAAGGCGGTCGGGATCGTGCTCAATTTCGTGCAAAAGCAGGTCACGCCCGAGCAAAGTACCGCCGTGCTGGACAAGGTTCCCGGGGCGCGCGAAGCGGCAGCTGGCGCCGCGGCCGAAGAAGAAGGGGGCGGGATCATCGCCGGACTGATCAGCCCGCCAGGCGCCGGTCTCATGGGGCTCGCCAACCAGCTCACGAGCGTCGGGCTCGGCATGAGCCAGATGCAAATCCTCGGCCGCGAAATGTTCGCCTATTTGCGGGAACATGCGGGCGAAGACGCCGTCGGTGAACTCGGCGCCTCGGTTCCGGGGCTGCATCAGTTCATGTGATCTATGAAATCGGAGACTCGCGAGCACAGCCGGTCAGCGGAAATGCTTCATGTTGAATAGAAGAAGCATCGGGTCCGGTTGCAACGTCGAAAACCAACGGAGAGAGATCAGTTCGGTGCATGCACCGGTGCCGGCAGCGGCGCGGCGGTCACTGTGCCTGGCGCATGAGGGCTGGCCAGGGAATTGGACACCGCTTCGTTTCCGTCGAGCACCGCTTGCGTGTCGCGATCCTCGCTCCGCGCCGCCCCGAGTTCGGCGCCGATGCCCTTGATGACCTGGGGTGCGTTGGCATAGGTGCCGTGCCCGATCAGCCCGACGCTTTCCTGGCTGAGGTCGATGACCTGCACTCCGAGGCTTTGGATCGCCTCCCTGTCGGACGGTTTGGCAGGGTCGAGCGCGCCGAGGCGCGGCCGATCCGCCATCATGCTCGAAAGACTCAGCGCGCGATCGTTCGCCGCAGTGAAAATCGACACGTGGACGAAGGAGCCGAGCCGTGCCATCTGCTGGCGGAAGACGTCGAGGTCGATGTCGGGGGCCGCCAGCATGACGTCGCCGAGATGGCCGTCGAGATCAGGATGGCCCGCGATGGCGTTTTCTCGCAGGGCTTCCATGGCGAGCCAAGCCCCCATGGAATGGGCCAGCACGTGAATCTTGCCGATGTCGGGCTCCGCAGCCAACAGACCGAGCAGATGTCCGAGGGGATCGCGCGACGCCATGGCTCTTTCGCGGTCGGACCCATAAGCGAATAGGCTACCCTTCGACGGCCAGGTGAACAGTACCGGGACGCCGTTGAAGCCGCCGTCGACCACGATCTGGGCCAGGCGAAACCGGGCCTCCTCGAAGCTCGTATTGAATCCGTGCACAAAGAGCAGGACATCCCTGTTCGAACCTATCCGGCCGGAAATATGGGATGCGATCTCGTTGCGGAAGGCCTCCTCGTCGAGCGAGCGCCGTCCGGCGACCACGAAATGCCGGAGCTTGTTTTCGGAACCGAGGCTGGGGCGCTCGATCGAGCCTGCCTGGTGTTCGGGTGGCACGCTGATGGTGGTGAGGGAGAAATGCGCCGCCTCGCCCCGGCCCGCTGTCTCGGCTACCCCGGCGCGCTCGGGCGGGCGTGTCGAATCGACGAAAATCTGGACAGGCCGCGGGGCGCCTACGGGTGCGCCGGCAACGAAGGTTCCGACGCTGTCGAAGCCATCGGCGACTGCGGCGACGCACCCCGAGAGCGTAGCGGCGCAACAGAACAGGATCGCCGCCCTGGCCGTGCGGGATCGAATGACAGTTTTCAATTCGTTCCGACCCTTGCTCAGACCCGCTTTGCCGCCTGCGCGATCTTTTGCCGCGAGGCTATTATGGCATCTATGCGGCTGAAAAGATGGCGGGAGCAGGACCGTCAGGATCTTGACGGGATCGATAGCGTCGCGACGGAGGCTTTGGCGGTTGCCTACTGTCCTTGCCCCACGGGGATGGCCACGCAGTCGCGTCGACCGGAATCAATGCAGTTTTGCAGCGCATTGTGCTTCTGGATCGCCGAGACGGTCCAGAACAGGGTGGCCGCCACGATCACGATCGCGATGAGCGCGACGACGTTGCCGCGATTGCTCGAGGTGGCTGCAGGCGACGCTTTGCGATTGGACCGGTTGTCGTTGGCCGCCACGTGTCACCTGCAATCCTTACAGAGCCATGCCTCATACGCCGGTTTGATGTTGAGCACACGCCGAACGGGCTTTCCGCGCAATTCAGCAGCTGTCTTCGATCCCGGTCTGGCGACCTGGAGAAAGTACCTCCTCTTCGACGCGCACCTCGTAGTGTTGAGCGTGGGCGTCAAAGCGCGAGAGGAGTGCTCGGGCCTTCTGCGGCACGACCGAGACCTCCCATTCGGGCCCGGCAAACTCTTCGACCGCGGCCATGCTGGAAAACCGCATCGCGGTTATGAACTCGACCTCGTGATCGAGCGATCGCCGGTGAAGCTCCAGCTTGTTCAAACCGCCGATCTTTCGGGCCAGAATGCCGGGAAAGATTTCGGTCCCGATCAGGCGTTCGTAGCGATCCGCATTGTCCTGGGTGGTCCAGCCGTGCCATAGGCGAGTGATCATGATGTGCTCCAGCGCTTCGCCGCAGCCTCGGGCAGAACTCGTCAGCATGCCCTTCCGAGACGGACCGTTCGGCTAGTCTGCCGCGGCTCGATTGAGCATCGCGAGGATGCCGGCAGGCACCTCACGGCCCCGACGGCGCTTGCCTCGATTCACCCGTGGATCATCGCCGCCACCGAGAGCGGTAGCAAGTTGACCAATGTCGAGTCGGGCGGCCAAGTCGAGTTGTCGCCGTGGCCTTGCCTCGACCTGATCGAACAAGGATTGCCCTTGGCTGGACGCGGCCTGACCAACGACGCTTGCCGCGACATCTCGTAGGCTGTCGTGGCTCTCGTCCGGGTGCATCGTGACAACCAGGCCGATGCAGAGGGCCGAGCGGGCGAGAAAGAACATGTGACTTCCGCTTCCATGCTATCGCTGGATTTCCACCAAAGGCTATCTCGGCCAGCTTTCGGCCAATATTGCGATTTGCTTCAAAACCGACAGCTGGGATTCAGCATTCGTTCAGATATGCCCTTGGCGGACAGAGTAAGGTTCTTTCAACCATAAGCAACCGGCTTGACTCGATTGGGCTTCGTGAGTCTTGGAGGGCCTTTTTAAGACCGCAACACGTGAGCTTAGGGATCGCTTAAGGCAAGCCTGCGACATTATCGAGTGCACGGACGAAGCTGATTCCGTCCCCTGCGGAGCGGCGCGTGAACCTTCTGGCAAGCCTCAATGACCAGGTCGGGAAGCTTGTTCATCCCGCGTTGCACGCAAATCCCGTCGAGTTCGCTCGCCAAAGCATTTTTCTGGCAACCCGGTTGGGAATTTCGCTCGGGGCCATGATCATCGCGCCGCTCTGCCTGATGGGCGAGGCACCGGCGTGGTGGGAAGCCGGCGCACTCGGCTGGCTGTTGCTGCCTTGTGCGGCGGTCGCCTACGTTTCCCGAACCGGCGATCTGATCGTCGGGGAGGCCGTGAGTCTTGCGGCCTGGATCGGCTTGGCGTTGACTTTCGCAGCGGGAAGCGGCTCCGGCCTCGGCCTAGGCCTGCTGCTCCTGGTGCCGTTGGAGGCAGCAGTCACGTTCGGTTCGGTCTACGTCACCGCTGCGCTCGCGGTGGCGGTCGCCTCAGCCGTTTGTCTAGCGATCGGCACGACATTGACCTTCGCCAATCATGCCGACCCGCAAGTCGGTGCGTTCGGGACAGGGATTATAGCGGCCGCGGTCGGGTATGGCGGAGTGCTTGCAGTCATGTCCGGTCGGCTGCAATCCCTTCAACAGCACCACCATCGGCTCGGGCAGGAACGCTACCGCGTCCTTTCCGAGGCCATCGACGACGTTGTTATGCGCTTCGATCGCTCGGGCGCGGTTCTCTCTGCGAGCCCTGCGGCGGACCGACTGTTCGGCATCAAGCCCCGCGACCTGCTAGGTTGGGGCTTCTTCGAGCATGTCCACGTCGCCGACCGCCCCGTATTTCTGAGGCTCGTAACCGACGTGGCGGCCGGTGGCGACAGCCGGACCTCCAGCTTGCGGGTCAGGACCGGGAACACGGTGCCGAGCGGCCGGGGCGAGTTCGAAGAGCCGGTTTTTGCCTGGGTCGAACTGCGGACGAGGCGATACGACCTCGTCGACACCGGCGAAGACGGTTTGCGAGATACCGCCGTCGTAGCTTTGATGCGCGACGTCACGGCCCGCAAGCTTTATGAACAGGCGCTCGAAGAGGCGAAAAGGACGGCCGAACAGAGCAACGCCGGCCGCGACCTCTTCCTGGCCAATGTCAGTCACGAACTGCGGACGCCGCTCAACGCCATCATCGGCTTCGCCGAGATGCTCGCCAACGAAGAGCTCGCGCCGCGCGATGCTGCCAAGCAGCGCGAATACGCCACGATCATCCACCATTCGGGCCAGCATCTTCTGGCGGTCGTCAACAGCATCCTCGACGCGTCGAAAATAGAGTCCGGCAGCTTCAACCTCGTTCCCGAGTCATTCGACCTCGGCGCCCTGATGCATCTGTGCTGCGACATGGTCGGTCTGAGGGCCGAGCAGGCCGGTATCCATCTTGAGCGCGACGTGCTGCCGGAGCTTCAGGAGATCGTCGGCGACAAGCGAGCGTGCAAGCAGATTCTGCTCAACCTCCTGTCCAATGCCCTCAAGTTCACACCGACCGAAGGTAAAGTGACCGTCGGCGCCCGCCGGGACGGCAATTCGGTGCTGCTCTACGTTGCCGATACGGGAATTGGCATCGGGGCCCGCGACTTGCCGCGACTCGGCGACCCCTTCTTCCAGGCCCGCGGGAGCTACGATCGTCCTTACGACGGAACCGGCCTCGGACTCTCGGTGGTTCGGGGGCTCGTCGGGCTCCACGGCGGTACGATCGCCATCGAGAGCGCGCAAGGGCAGGGCACTCGCGTCACCGTCCGGCTGCCGTCGGATTGCCGACGCATCAGCCCGGCGCCGAAAAGCGTAACCAAAATCGAAACCATTCCCCGCTATCCTTCATCCTTGCAGCCGGCCGCAAGCCCGCCCGATCTCGCCAGGGTGCACAAAATTGCGTGAAGCAGCGATGGATAGCCAACGCGTCCTTCCGCGTGATCGCCGCGGCAAGACCCGCAAACACCGGGTTTTGTCGGCCTGCTTGGCACCACTGAGTCGCTTGGTCCGGGCTCATCCGGCCAGGACATTTACGGCGGGACTGTTCGGCATCGTGCTGGCCGGTATCGTCCTCAACGCGGTCTTGTTTCAGAAGGGGCGGCATCCCGCTCCTTTGTTCGGCTTGGCGCCTCACCCCAGATCGACGCAGATGTCGACGGCTGCGGTTCCATTGCCGCTTCCCCGTCCTCCGGTTGCGGCGTCCGGGCCGCTCCAGACATCCGCGACCGGGCAGGTTGCCCGAACCAATGAGCCTGCTCCATCCCCCCGGACGGCGATTGGCGCGGGATCCTCGCCAATCCACAAAGAGGACGGGATCGCCGAAATCTTGCGCGGCGACGCCAAGACCCAACCCGACTCCACCGGTGCCAAGGCTTCGGTTGCGAGCGTTCTGGCGGCCCAGAGGGCCTTGCAGAAGCTGGGCTATGAAGTGACGCCGGACGGGCATCTGGGAGCGGCAACCAGACAGGCACTTGAAAAATTCGAGCGAGACCGACGCCTATCCGTCAACGGCGAGCTTTCGCCGAAACTCCTGCACGAACTCGCCGATGCCGTAGGGCTGCCGCGCGGGTGACTCGGCCATCATCCGCTCGACTACGCTCCGACTTTTGGGTGGCGGCCTATCTTCGCCGATGTGGTGCGGAGGGTGTCGCCGCCGTCCTGCGCCGACGTGGGGCCGCAGAAGCGGGTGCGATCTTCATCAAGGTCGATCGGCTCGATGGCACGGCCGTGTTGATTGGCCCGGCACCGCAAAGCGAGGCGCAACCCGACGGCGAGCGACGGTTCACGCCCACGCACGACGACGATTGGATTCCATCTTCGGAGGCCGAAGTACGATTGCAGCGTGAGATGCGGTTCGACCCGGATCTCTGGATCGTCGAAGTAGAAGATCGCGCCGGGCGCGCCTTTGTCGAAGCGACGGCATAATGCTCGAGTCGACCGTCGGATGCGACCGGCGCATCCGCTCCCACGCCTAGCGGAGGCTTCGACCCGAAAGCCGCCGCTGGAGGGGCGCAAGTGTCGCCTGGGCCGGCTTACTGTCCTGTGCCGGGGTCCGCCGCGGCCCGCTGGATTCCGGTTCGACAGGCATTTTGCTGCGTGACGACCTGACCGATGTGCCGATCATCGCAGCGACGAGGCGGGTTGCGGTCCGCACGGGGAGGCTTTCGACGATGGCGGTCAAGGTGCGGACAGCCATCACCGAATGACCTATGGCAGGGCCGCTCAAAATGAACACGCGGGCCGCAAATTCCGGCGAGGCCCCGATCGCAGCAAGGGCAACTGCCAGCGGCTCGCCGCGAGGATCGTCGATGATGCGCCAGGTATCGGCGAGGGGAATGTTCAGCGCCGCCGCGAGAGCGACGTCGAAGCTGTCCTGGTCGGACGACGGCAGCGAGCGTTCAACGCGGGACAGGGCGGCAGCTTCCTGCCCATTCAGGCGGGGGCGCCGGCTTTCGGGACCAAGGTCGTCGCGGCGCATCGATAACAGGATGGCGGCGCGCTGCTCTCCCGTCGCCAGCAGGAAAAACGCGGCCAGGTCGGTCGGCTCGCAATGCCGGTTGAGAAGCATGCGCGCGAATTCGTCATCGCCCCTGGCGCGCCGGACCATATATCGGAACAACGGACGATCGAAGGGTGCGAGCGGGTTGCCGGCGAGAGCCACCACGATGTCTCGCTCCGGTCGCTCGGAAAGGCTTCTCGAAACTGCAATGTCGAGATCGCCCCGGCGCGCCACAGCCGTCGCCATATCGGGAGTTCCCCAGGACGCTGCCGCCAGCAGGGTTTCGTGCTCGACGCGAGCATGCGCGAGCACGAAACCGGCAAGGGAACCGCCCTCGGTCAGCAAACGTTCGAAAATCCCCCTGGGCGTCGCGTGGTAACGCGACAGCTTCTCGGCCACGATCAGGCGGGTTTCCTCGTCCACCTCATCGAAGAGTCTCTGGGTCATCTCCTCGAACTGCGAAATTTCAGCCGGAGAATGGTGCGGTTTCCTAACGAACAGATCCACCAGCACCCGAAGGAGGACAGGCCGGATGTTGACCTCCGGGGTTTGCCCCAACGCCACGAGTCGTTCAAGCGACCGACGCAGATCGTCACCCTCGTTCATTGAGTCCGACCCCGCGAGACTTGATGGCTTTCACCCCCAAAAATTACCCGCAGTTCGTTGACACAACATTAACCTTCGCTGACGACTAATGGTCCTTGGCGCTGTGCCGTGCCGGCCGACATGGCCGAACGAAAGCGCAAGGACAGTCGGATGAACAACATCGTCGATTTCAGGGCCGCCCGATCCCGGTCTCGACCCTCCGTCCAGGTCTCGCAGGACGGAGCCCGGATCCTCTTCTTCACCGGCGTGCGTTACTCTCGCGAGAGCGTGGACGGGACGGCGTCGTTCGCGCAGGAGCCCGCACTCGTTCGCGACGCGTCGAAGGCGGCTCAGCAGCTTTCGTCATAGGTTGCGCTCGATCTTGCAGCTCACTGATTTGAGCGCCTGCTCGGCGGCGGGATAGCCACCGACCCGGGGCAATATGTCGAATTGGACAAATCCCTCGGTGGTCGGGGACGTGACGCGTACCTCTCGGACCGGGCCGTCCTCGCTATCCCCAGCTTCCACTTTGTCGAGCTGGGACGCCGACAAGAGCACGACTTCGAGCTTCCCGTCATCGCTGGCGCGATCGCTCAGCCCGTAGAAGGGCAGCCCGAACCGGGTGTGAAACGAGACCGCCACGAAGGCCGAATCGGTCACCACCGCAACGATCCGCAGAGGACCCTGCTGAAGATCGTATCGGCAGATGGCGGAGGCCACCGCCGGATCGCGAAACGGCACCGAGTTCTGACGCGAAACCGCCCTCGGCAAGAACTGAACCGTACCGGGTACGCTCGCCGCAGCGACCCGCGTGAAAGCGTCGTTCGGAGCGATCCCAGGCAGGATCAGGATCGACACGATGTGCACGATGGCGCCGACGAACAGGATGGCGACTGCCCAGAGCAGCGCCGGAACGATGCGATCCCTCGTCAATGACAGTCTTCCTTCCATATCGAGGGGACCGCCGACCTTTCCAGTTGGGCCGACGTGTTGCCGAGGGACGAATCGTAAAGCCGTAGCGCCAGAGTGAAGCGGTCCGGTCCCGACAGGGGCAGCCAATTGCCCGGTCGGACCGACGATGCGGCATTGATGGCGAAGCTTCCGTTGCTGCGGCGCAGGACCTCCGCCGAAGTGAAGGCATAGCGCCCGGCAGCGTTGTCGATCGGCAGCCCTGCACTGGTGGCCACGCTCAGCGTCCAAAATCGGGCAGGAGGCAGCTCGCCGGTGATCCTGTAGCTGCATCCGCCCGTCAGCGGTGTGCCGGCATCATCCATGTCGGCCAGGAGCAGGACCCCCTCGGCCGAGGCCAGCGCGATTTGGCCCGATTGTGCGTAGATGGCCCGTGCGTAAGGGTCGATTTCCGGAGTGCCGGACCTAGGCCATACAACCCATGGCCCGACCCGGACCGCGGCGATATCGATCTTGCGCTCGAGCAGCCAAGCGGTCGTACCCAGGCCCAACATCGTACCCACCAGCAGAGCCAGAGCGACCTTCATGGGGGTCGGAACCGCGAATGTCGTCGGCCCGGCTGGTCGCGACGACGCTCCCGGCGCCATCAAGTCAGCGGAAAAGACCGGAGCGCGCATCGACGGCAAGACCTGGTTCGGCTCGAAAGTCCGCTGGACCGTGTTGTAGAAGGAAGGCCGAGGTTTCCGACAAGATCAAGGCCCAACAGTTCGTCGCGCAGCTTTCGTTCGGCCGGAAGACGGCCTTCGATCGGGGAAGGCCCTATTGGATCCCGGTTCGCCCCGTGGCAGATCGCACGGCCGGGCTTGCCGGCTCGGCCGCATAGGCTTCAGCCGACGATCCCGTGACCTGCCCCGTGTCGAGCGTCCGCATCAGGGATGCGATGCCGCCTATGACGGCCGTCGATCGCGGCGAAAGTATAGTTGAATGGGTACCGCCCGAGGTCGCGGGTGAGGCCGCCGCGGCATTGGATGAAGTAAGCGAGGGCGGCCCGGCGCCCTCGCCGAGGCCGAATGGTGCCCTGGTTTCGATGCCCTGGTGCGCATAGGCCATCACGTCGTGCCAGGTCATCGCCGGCAGCGTGCCTCCGGTCATCTTGTCCATGGTTGCATAGTCGTCGTTGCCGAACCAGACCGCACCGACGTAATTTCCGGTAAAGCCGCAGAACCAGGCGTCCCTGAACCCGTTGGTGGTTCCGGTCTTGCCCGCGACCGTGACGTTGTCGAGGCGCGCGCGGGTGCCGGTTCCTTCGGTGACGACCTTTGAAAGCATGTAGTTCATGGTCGCGACATCGGCTGCCGGAACAACCTGTTTGGGCTGCGGCGCATCCCGGTCATGGCGATAGATGAGAGTGCCGCGGCCGTCGCGGATCTCCACCGCGGCGTACGGCGGGACGCGCCTGCCCCCGTTGGCGAAGGCCGCGTAAGCCGAAGCCATGTCGATGACGGTAACTTCGTCCGCGCCGACGGGCAGCGACACCGTGTCATTGAGCGGAGTCGTCAAGCCCATCTTGTGCGCCGTCTCAATGATCTTGGAGCGCCCGGCCTTCGGGTTGCCATTGCCGATCGCTATCGACAGCTTGACCGCAACCGTGTTGAGCGAATGGGCCAGAGCGCTGTAAAGCGGGAGCGAGCCCATGTAGGAATCCTCGTAGTTCCGCACGCACCAGTTGCCGATGCAGACCGGACTGTCGACGACGATCGTCGAAGGCTTGAATCTGCCGGTCATTACGGCGGTCAAGTACACGAACGGCTTGAACGAAGAGCCTGGCTGGCGGAGCGCTTCGGTTGCGCGGTTGAACTGGCTCGCCCCGTAGTCCCGTCCACCGACGATGGCCCGTACGGCGCCGTCGGGTTCCAGGACCACCATTGCGCTCTGCTTGGCATGGTAGCCCGGCCCGTTCTCACGCAACCGATCCTCGATCACCGATTCGGTACGATCCTGCAGATTCGAATCGAGCGCCGTGCGGACCACGAGCACCCGGCTGTTGCCGAGCCGTCCCTCGATCGCCAGACGGCGAATCTCATCATACGCATAGTCCAGGTACCAGTCGGGCGCGACATCGCGTAGGCGGTCGACAGGCGACGCCGGGTTCTTGCGCGCCGGATAGACTTGGCCCTCCGTCATGATGCCCGCATCGACGAGATTGCTCAGCACGTCGCCGGCGCGGGCGCGGGCAGCTGGCAGATTGATGTGCGGCGCATATTTGGTCGGAGCCTTGAACAGGCCGGCCAGCATGGCGGCTTCCGCGAGCGACACGTCGCGAACGGATTTGCCGAAGTAGAACTCCGAGGCCGCCTGAATGCCGAACGTTCCCCCGCCCATGTAGACCCGGTCGAGATAAAGCTGGAGGATCTCGCGCTTCGAAAGATGGCTCTCGAGCCAGACGGCCAGGTAGGCTTCCTTGATCTTGCGCTCGATCGTGCGCTCGTTGGAAAGGAATACGTTCTTGGCGAGTTGCTGCGTGATCGAGGATCCGCCCTGGACGACGCCCGATGCCCGTGCATTCACGGTAAGGGCGCGCAAGGTGCCGATCAGGTCGATGCCGAAATGCTCGTAGAAGCGTCGGTCCTCGGTCGCCAGCACGGCCTGGACAAGGTAGGGCGGCATCTGTTCGAGCGGTACGCTGTCGTCATGCAGAATGCCACGGCGGCCGACCTCGGCCCCCGTGCGATCAAGGAAGGTTACGGCGAGATCCTGTTGTTTCAGCCAGTCTTCAGAGGTTTCGTGAAAGGCCGGCAGGGCGAGAGCGAGGGCCACGAAGGCACCCGCCAGACCCAGCGTCAAAGCTTCACATGAAAGTTCGACCAGCCATCGGCGCCAGCCGAACACGTGAAATCTTTCCATGAATTCTGAGAAGTTCTCGTAAGCGTCGCCCGCCTTGCGGCCACCTTCGAAGAACGAAGAATTCAGCCAGGCATCAAACGCGAGCATTGCCCGCCGGAGACGGGTCCCAAGGATCGACATTCGCGAGTTTCGAGACACTTGGCTTCCGCTCACGTTAAGGAGAACGAAGAATACCCATGAAACGCAACGCCTCTTGACGCCGCCGTTCCGAGCGCACAAGTGCCGGACTCATCGATCGGCCAGACCCGCAATACTCGTGCCGGCGAAAAGGTTCTGTTTTGGCGCAAAATCCTGACATCAGGGTTGATGATCCTCTTACCGGTTCGCAGGCGGTTCCATTCTGGCGTAAACCTCTTGCGTCATTAACGAGGGCTGAATGGGAAAGCCTATGTGATGGCTGCGGTCGCTGTTGCCTCGTCAAGCTCGAGGATGAAGACAACGGCGAGATCCATTTCACTGACGTTTCCTGCAAGCTTCTCGACGCGGGAACCTGTCGATGCTCGGACTACGCCCACCGCCATGCTCACGTTCCAGATTGCGTGAAGCTGACGCCGGAGCTCGTCGAGTCGATCTCCTGGCTTCCGCCGACCTGCGCCTACCGGCTGGTCGGCGAAGGTCGGGATCTGATGTGGTGGCACCCACTCGTTTCCGGGAGTGCGGAGACGGTCCATGAGGCAGGAATTTCCGTCCGCAGCAAGGAAACGATGTCTGAGGACTCCGTTCCGGTCGAGCACCTTCCCGCCCACATCGTGTCCTGGCCGGCGCGCTGGCCCAAAAAAACCCGAAGGACGCTGGTTCGACGTGGCGCCGGGCCTGCCACGTCGCGCAGTGTGTCGGAAGGAGAAGCCGGTTCAGGATCGGCTGCCCCACCGGCCGAGCACATCGGTGATCCAGGCCCGCTGCGGAGCAAGCCATAGGGCCTGGGTCAGGGCACCGCATCGCTCCGTGCCATCGCCTGCCGACCAGAGCGTCAGCGCCGCGACGGCGTCGGTCGCGGCTTCGAACACCGGTCCGCCCGAGTCGCCCGTGCAGGCGCCCGTGCCCCGGCCCGCCGGATCGTGCGCCCAAAGCAGGACCTGAGACAAGGGCTCGCGAGCCTCGAGCGTGCCAATCCGCAGGTGCCCAGAACTTGCGCCATCGCCTTCGCGCGTCACACCAAATCCGGCGACCCTGTACGAGGTGCCCACGCCCGCAGGAATAGCGGTCCCGACGAGCGTTGCCGGTCGGAAGCGCTCGGGTAGGGGAGTTCGC
>JBBPYT010000197.1:0-6418 GCA_038199665.1 Hyphomicrobiales bacterium | reverse complement strand
TTGTAATAGGCTTTTTTCCACACCGGCGCGGACCTTCGCATGGCCGATATGAACAAGGTTTTTACGGCTGCGATATCGACTCTGTATGATCGCCATTTAGGACCGATGCTTTTCCAACCCTATGCCGTCGATCTCGCGGAACGGGTAGTCCGACTTGGGACGAAGCAGGTGCTTGAGACCGCGGCCGGCACCGGGATCGTGACACGCGCGCTGCGCGGTTCGCTCCCCTTCGGCTCGTCCGTGGTCGCGACTGATCTCAATCAGCCCATGCTCGACTATGCTGCACAGCAGCGGATGCCGACCGGCCCCGTCACATTTCGCCAAGCTGACGCGACTGCACTGCCGTTTGCTGACGGGGCGTTCGATGCGGTCGTCTGCCAGTTCGGGGTAATGTTCTTTCCCGACAAGCAAATGGGATATCGGGAGGCTCGGCGCGTCCTACGCCCCGGCGGAACTTATATCTTCAACGTCTGGGATCGCCTCGAGGCGAACGAAGCCGCCCAGGTGGTGAGCGAGGCCGTGGCCGCGCTATTTCCTGCGAATCCGCCAAGATTCCTATCGCGCACACCCTACGGTTATCACGATATCGGCGTGATTCGCGGCGAGCTGACAAGCGCCGGGTTCAAGCACATCGAGGTCGAAACCTTCGAAAGGCGCGGGCGCGCGCCATCGAACCGGGATCCAGCTGTCGGCTTTTGCTTAGGATCTCCGCTTCGCGGCGAAATAGCAGCCAGAGATCCGGACCAATTGGACTATGCTGTCAATCGTGCAGCGGCAGCGCTCGCAGCCTGCTTCGGGGAAGGACCGATAGACACGAAGTTGCGCGCCCATGTTTTCACGGCTACGCGGTAATAACCGAATCGGCAGCACGGTCTTGCCAATGGTCTGGTCGAAACGATGCTGACGCATGGTCGAATCATACGCTATCCGGTCTATCGCACTGTCATCATCCAACACCCATCGCCGTAGCGTCGGATCAGGCGATTAGCCCGACGCTAGACTGCTAACCCCAATCCATCATCTCGGACCGGAGCGCCACGCTTTAACTGTAACTGAACGTTAAACGCAGATAGCCCCGTTAGGGGCTTGCTTAAGTTGCGATGAAGCATATTATCAGCAATGTAGCCTTCTGGCTGCATTGCCCTTGTTGGGCGTTTCCTCCCTAGACTTGGGCCGCTCTTTTGGGCGGCCCTTTTTTGTCTCGGCTCAGCAATTCAGCATAGTCGCGCGCCTGAAGCAAGGCAGATATGACCATGTGTTTAAGCGGGTTGGCTCGAAAAGCGCCATACCCCGCACGCCTACGCCGGTGGACGGATCAGCCCCTAAGTCCATTGTAGCTCTCGCTACTCCCGCTCGATAAGTCTACTCTCTCCAAATCGTCGGCACCTCAATAAAGAGCGCGCTATACCCCGCACTGGAGTCGCGCCATGCCGCTTTCGCGTGCGCTGTTGAATGTCCTCCTCACCTATCCTTGTCCGCGTTGCGGTCACGAACTCGAAATGAAAGGCAGCTGGTTTCGCACCATAAGAAATTACCGGTGCGGCTCGTGCAAGCAAGAGATTCGCATGACGTACGGTGCGAAGATCGCGCTGTTCAATGCCCACAACGTTCGCATGACGAGACAGCCGGGCTGAAAATCAAAATCCAGTTAGGGTAAAGGACCAGATACCCAGTTCAGCTTTTTCAGGTCTGTCCGACCCGAAAGCAGCAATGCCATGGCAAACAGCGGCACGAGCCACGCAAGCCGCGCCGCGGTCCGCTATTCCGGATAGCGCCCCCATCAGCCCGGCATTGACGAGATAAGCCCATGTGATTAGCGCGAGTAGCCGCCCGGCGTCGCCCACGAGCGCCCCGCGCCGGACCAGCACAACGACAGCCAGGAACACTGCCGAGGCGAGGAGTGTAACACCGTCCACCAGCGTCAGCACCGCCCAAGGAATGGCCTTCCGGTTCTGCAGGGAGTTGATGTACGAGCTACGTCCGTGCAAGCCGCTCCCGCCCCAGACAAATGCAGAAGATCAGGAGCACGATGAGCGGCGTGAAGATGTAATCAAGATCCAAGGTAAAACCCGCGTGGCAGGGCGGGAGATCGACGCCGATGCCGGGGTGACCGCTCTAAGAACCTCGGCCCATCTACTAGCCTTCAATCGATAGCCTCTGGCTCTCAATGGCTTGCCTTTGATCTGACGTGGTGCTGTACCTTCATGGCTTCCTCCACTCCTCGGAATGGCCGGCAGAATCTGCCGTCTCGCCGTCTCCCCGATGTTGGAGACGAAGCCATTGTGGCTAGAAACGCCTCAATGCAGAAGCCCTGCGCCGTATTCATGTTATCCGCCAATCAGAGGTTCGATCTCAATTGTTTAAAAATTTAGGATCCTGATCGGTCCAGGGTTTCTGACGCGAAGTCGAGATCGGCGAACTCGCATTCGTCGAAGCGGCTCAGAGCTCCTCTTGTGGAGAGGAAGACGGCTTTCCATGAACTCCGCTCCACCTCCAGCCCTCATCGGGACCGTCGGCTCGGCACAGAATTTGATCGCCGCTTCAACTATTCAAAAAGCGATTGCGCAACGTGCCGATCCCGTCGATTTCGATCTCGACCTCGTTGACCGGATCTCTCATGGCGCCGACCCCGATCGACGTGCCGCAGCAGATCACGTCTCCCGGCAACAAGGTCATGTCGCGCGAGATGAGGCTCACCAGCTTCGCGGCCGGAAACACCATGTCGGCTATCGGGTAGCGCTGACGCTCCTCTCCATTCAGAATGGTGCGAACCCAGAGATCCTCGGGCCGGACCTCCGTCGCGATCACCGGGCCGAAAGGGCCGAAAGTATCGTAGCTTTTGGCTCGGACCCATTGGGGGAAGGTCGGGTCCTTGTTCAGGATGTCGGAGGCGGTTACGTCGTTGACGCAGGTGTAGCCGAAAATGCAGCGTCGCGCCTCCTCCTCCGATGCGTCCGCGCATTGGGCCCCGACGACGATGCCAAGTTCACCCTCGTACACCACCCTGCCTGAATAGGACCTGGGTCGCCGGATGGTGGCATCCGGATCGAGGAAACAGGAGCCTGCCTTGAGAAGGTAGAGCGGCTCCTCGGGTGCGGCGACGCCGAGCTTGGCGCCGAGCGCCCGAAAGTTGTTCCATAGCGCGATCATCTTCGATGGCCGCGTCGGCATCAGCACTCGCACCTCCGCCAGGCGCAAGCGCTCGGT
This sequence comes from Hyphomicrobiales bacterium, assembly GCA_038199665.1. Taxonomy (GTDB): domain Bacteria; phylum Pseudomonadota; class Alphaproteobacteria; order Rhizobiales; family Beijerinckiaceae; genus Lichenihabitans. Next base: position 3,211 of record JBBPYT010000197.1, on the reverse strand, counting down.
AGTGGGCTCGGGTGCACCGAACATGTCGCCGCCATGGACGGTGATCGAGCCTTCATCCAGAGTGCCGAAGCCGGTTTCCCCGCGATGCTCGAATCGAATCCAATGGGGCACAGGGCTCTCCGATATTTTCAGTGCAGGCCGGCGATCCTGGCTCGTTGCTTGACGAGGGCCAGCACCGTGTCGATCGTCGGCGTCGGGACGGCCGTCTTGCGCCCAAGTTCCTGCACGACGGTGACGAGCGGATCGATCTCCATCGCTCGGCTGCGTTCGAGATCCTGGAGCATGGACGTCTTGTGCGCCCCGACCGCACCCGCACCATCGATCCGCCGCTCGACCTCGACGCGGAAGCGGACCCCCAGCTTCTCGGCGATGGTTTGCGCTTCCGCCATCATTGCTCTCGCGACGGCGCGGGTGCCCTCGTCGGATGCGATCACGTCGAGCGTGGCGTGGGTCAAAGCGCTGATCGGGTTGAAGCAGAGGTTGCCCCACAGCTTCAGCCAGATCTCGTCGCGGATATTGTCGAGAACGGGCGCGCGCAGGCCTGCCGCACCCATCAGCTCGCTCAGGCGCTCGACACGGTCGGTGCGCTCGCCCGAGGGCTCTCCGATCGGAAACTTGTCGCCGTAAACATGCTGAATGACGCCTGGCTCGACGACTTCGGTCGCCGGGTACACGACGCAGCCGATGGCGCGTTCGGGCCGCAGTTCGCGCCATTGCCGACCTCCCGGATCGATGCTCTCCAGGGTTGAGCCCTGCAAGGCGCCGCCGTGCCGGTAGAAGTACCAATAGGGGACTCCGTTTACCGCCGTGACGATGCTGGTGTCATTGCCGAGCAGAGGCGCCATGGCGTCGACGACGCCCGGGACAGAATGCGCCTTGAGCGATATGAAGACGTAATCCTGAGGTCCGAGTTCGGCGGGATCGTCGGTGCAGTTCAGGTGAGCGACCCTCTCCTCACCCTCGATGAGGAGTTTGAGGCCGTTCGCCCGCATGGCATCAAGGTGAGCGCCGCGAGCCACGAGGCTGACGTCAGCGCCCGCTCCCGCAAGCTGCACGCCCAGGTAGCCGCCGATTACACCGGCTCCGTAGATGCAAACTTTCATGTCTTGCCTCCCTGGAAAGATTGGGCGCGGGCGCCCCGGCGCTCGCGCTGATCTGGAGCTTCGTTCTGGGACTATTCAGACGGTCTCGAGTTGGCGCACCGGGAGATCGAGCACCTCCTCGAACTCCGTCACTTTGTCGATCTCGGTACCCATGGCGACGTTGGTGACGCGTTCCAGGATGAACTCGATGACGACCGGCACCTGGTGCTCTTGCATGAGCGCCTTGGCGCGGGCGAAACCGGCCTTGAACTCGTTGGGGCTACGCACCCGGACCGCCTTGCAGCCGAGCCCTTCCGCGACGGCGACGTGGTCGACGCCGTAACCCGCTCCCTCATCGGGTGCCATGTTGACGTTGTCGAAGGCCAGGCTCACCTCGAAATCCATATCGAAGCCGCGCTGAGCCTGGCGGATGAGTCCGAGATACGAGTTGTTCACGACCACATGCAGGTAAGGCAGCTTGTACTGTGCTCCGACCGCCAATTCCTCGATCAGGAATTGGAAGTCGTAGTCGCCGGAAAGCGCCACGATCTCCCGCTCTGGATCGGCGGCACGCACGCCGAGCGCCGCCGGCAGGGTCCAACCCAGCGGTCCGGCCTGCCCGCAATTGATCCAGTTGCGCGACTTGTAGACCCGGAGGAACTGCGCGCCGGCAATCTGGGACAAGCCGATCGTGGTGACGTAGCAGGTATCGCGGCCGAAGGCCTCGTTCATCTCCTGGTATACGCGCTGCGGTTTTAGCGGCACGGCGTCGAAATGCGATTTGCGCAGCATCGTCTGCTTGCGCTCTTTGCAATCCGCCGCCCACCCGGAACGGTCCCTGAGACGGCCGGCCGCCAGCCACTCGGTCGCGACCTCGACAAATAGGCCGAGGGCTGCGCCGGCGTCGGAGACGATGCCGAAATCGGGGGTGAAGACGCGGCCGATCTGGGTCGGCTCGATATCGACGTGAACGAACTTCCGCCCCTTGGTATAGACCTCGATGGACCCCGTATGGCGGTTCGCCCACCGGTTGCCGATGCCGAGCACGAAATCGGACGCGAGTAGCGTGGCATTGCCGTAGCGATGGCTCGTTTGCAGACCGCACATGCCCGCCATCAGCGCGTGGTCGTCGGGGATCGTTCCCCAGCCCATCAGCGTCGGGATGACCGGGATCCCCGTGATCTCGGCGAATTCGGTGAGCAGATCCGAGGCGTTCGCATTGATGATGCCGCCGCCGGCCACGATCACCGGACGCTCCGCCTCATTCAACATCCCGAGCGCCTTTTCGACCTGCCTTCGGGTCGCCTTGGGCCGGTAGACTTCAAGCGGCTCGTAGGTGTCCTCGTCGAACTCGATCTCCGCGAGCTGAACGTCGATCGGCAAATCGATGAGAACCGGGCCGGGACGCCCTGACCGCATGACGTGGAAGGCCTGCTGGAACACCATGGGCACGAGCCCGGGCTCCCGCACCGTCACGGACCATTTGGTGACGGGCTTCGAAATCGACTCGATGTCGATCGCCTGGAAGTCTTCCTTGTACAGCCGCGCCCGGGGGGCCTGTCCGGTTATGCATAAGATCGGGATGGAGTCGGCCGCTGCCGAATAGAGCCCGGTGATCATGTCGGTGCCGGCAGGTCCCGACGTGCCGATGCAGACCCCGATGTTGCCGTGCCTGGCCCGCGTATAGCCCTCGGCCATGTGGGACGCGGCTTCGACGTGCCGCGCCAATATGTGGCGGATCGAGCCACGTAGCCTCAGCGCCGAGTAGAGCGGGTTGATGGCCGCTCCCGGGATCCCGAAGGCGCAGGTGACGCCCTCTTTTTCGAGAACGCGAACAGCTGCATCAATGGCACGCATTTTCGCCAAGACCACCCTCCCGATTCCAAAATTCCGATTTCTTTGGAAATCAATCCCACATCGTAGAAAAATATGACACGGCGATATGTTATCCGCAAGACAAAAAATCATTTCAGGATACGGAAAATCAGTTTCGTGCTAACCTGGGCCGGAAAGCAGGATCCCATGAGTCACACCGTGACACCGCTGCGCCGGCGGGGCAGGCCCGCCTCGGCCACCTCTGAGGCGAGTGGCGATGTTCAATCGCTCGACCGGGCGATCGCGCTGTTGGA
>JBBPYT010000196.1:0-16943 GCA_038199665.1 Hyphomicrobiales bacterium | reverse complement strand
GGTAGGTCGCATGGTAATCCGGGATCACGTGGTCGACCACGATCGTGCCTGCATGAAGCCTCTTCAGCCGCTCGACATCGGCGATCGCGGCCAGAGCATCGGCGCGGGACGGCATGAGCGCGGCCCGGTTGGCCTTCGCCCATCCATAATATTGCGCGTGCGCGATCTCCACGCGGCGCGCCCCCAGCGCGATCGCCCGTTCCAGTAGGGCCCCGGCGCGAGCTATGTTGGCCCGATGCAGGACCGCATTCACGGTCAGGGGAAATCCGGCGCGTATCACCTCCGCCGCGACGTCGCGTTTGCGCCGCGCCGCGCCCGCGTAGCCCGCGATCGCGTCGGCGCTGTCATCGTCGGTATCCTGGATCGACAGCTGGACGTGGTCGAGGCCCGCCTCCGACAGGGCTCCGACGAGCTTCGGTGTCAGACCGATCCCGGAGGTGATCAAATTGGTGTAGAGGCCGAGCCTGGCGCAGTGGGCCACGATCGCGACGAGATCGCGGCGGCTTGCCGGCTCGCCGCCCGAGAGATGCACCTGGTGAATGCCGAGCGCTGCGGCCGCGGCGAAGACCCGCTGCCATTCCGTGGTCGACAGCTCTCCGTCGCGGGTTTCGAGCTGAATCGGGTTGGAGCAATAAGGGCAGCCGAGCGGGCAGCGATGCGTCAGTTCGGCCAGAAGTCCGACCGGAGGTGCCAGAGGGGCCGCAATGCGATTGTCGTTCACAGGTCGACCAGGCGCTTGCGCACGAGCTCAGTCAACATCGCTTCGACATCCGTTCCGATCCTGTCGCGCGGCGCCGCGAAAGCCTGCGCGAGGTCGTCGACAATTTCGGCCATGCTGACCTGCCCGGTGCAGCGCCGGAGAATCTCGAGCGAGACCGGGTTGAGCTTGAGCATCCGTTCGGGCGCAAGCAGCACCCATTCGCCCCTGACCTCGTCATGCTTGAGGCGCACGCCGCGTGGCAGGCGCGGTTTGGCGGCGGGATCGAGCTGCAGAGATGGGCCTTCGGTCATGCGATCAAGCCCGATCATTGGACTTGCCGTCGACGGCATCGCCCGGCCGCCATGCGCCAGGGGGAACGGCGCCATCGACATAAGCGCCCCAGAGTGCGTCGAGTTGCGCCCAGAGCACATCGCATTTGAAGACCAGCGCGGCCAGCACGGCCCGCTGCTCGGCAGGCGTTCGAGCATGGGTCTTGACGTGGTCGAGGGCGAAATCGCTGTCGCGCCGCGCCTGGTCGGGACGGGACGTGAAATAGCCGAGCGTCTCTTCGTTCACGAAACGATAGTGGGCCAACATACCGGACACCCGCTCGCCGATGATCTGCGGCGAAAACAATTCAGTCAGCGATGACGCGATCGCTTCGAGCAGCGTCCGCTTGGCGCAGAAGTTGACGTAGGCCTCGACGGCGAACCGGGTCGCGGGAAGAATGCCCCGGTTCGACGTGACGTAGTCGCGCGGGAAGCCCAGACTGTCGGTCAGCTTCAGCCATTTGGCGATGCCCCCCTCGCCGCTTTGGCAGCCGTCGTGGTCGATAATCCTTTCGCGCCAGGCACGCCGCAGCGCCGGATCCTCCATGCGGCTCAGAACAGTCGCATCCTTGATGGGGATCATCGACTGGTAGTAGTAGCGATTGAGCGCCCAGGCCCGGACCTGATCCTGATGGCAACCGCCGTCATGGAGGCGCCGATGGAAGCGGTGTAGGTTGTGGTACCGCTCGGCGCCGATCTGCCTCAAGGCGAACTCGAGTTCGTCCGGATGCAGCAAAGCCTCGCCACGGTGCGTCACAGCTCGATTTCCATCCCGTCGAAGGCGATCTCCCATCCCGCGGCCTCGACCACGACACGCTCCGGCGACCCCGCCACCAGAACCGGATTGGTATTGTTGATGTGGGTATAGACCTTTCGCCTAACCTTTGCATCAGCCAAAGCCGCCATGGAGCCGCCGGGGCCGCCGATCGCGATATGCCCCATTCGCTCTGCCGTCTTGGGCGACAGTCCGAGTCGCACCATCTCGTCGTCCGCATAGGTGGTGCCGTCGAAAACCAGGACGTCGGCTCCGGAAACGCGCGCCAGGAGACTTGGAGTCACGAATGCGCAGCCGGGCACGTAGACCACCCGACGAGCCTCGCTTCTAAGATCGAGACCTATCGTCATCTCGGTTTCGGTCCCGATCTCGACCGTCTCGGTCTCGAGGAAGAGCGGCACCTTTCCCGGAACCGGGAACAGCTCGACGGTCAAGCCCACGACAGGTTCGAAGCTTGCAGCGACCTGCACCGGACTTCTCTTGACGAGGTCACGGTCGAGCACGGCGAAAACGGCGTTGCGCTCGAGCACATCCAAAATAGCCGCCGAGCCGAATAGGGTGAAGCTCTGCCGTTCCCGCAACGACAGCAGGCCGGCGATATGATCGACATCAGCATTGGTGAGGACAACGCCTGCAATCGGCGTATCGCGCGCACCCCAGCGAGGATGCAGCGCCGGCGTGGCGATCACCTGCTGCCGCAGGTCCGGAGAAGCATTCAACAGAAGCCAGGAGACCCCATCCCCGCTGACCGCCAAGCTGGATTGGGTTCGCGGCGAAACGCGGGGATCACCAGACCATCCGAGCCGGCACACGGGACAGCGGCAATTCCATTGGGGAAAGCCACCGCCCGCCGCCGAACCAAGAACGATGATGCGCAACGCCCTGGCAGCCTTGTGTCCAACCGCAACAGCTCAGAACAGGATTTCGGCCGACTCGTAGCTCGTCACTTCCATGCCGAGGCAGACTTCTTCGATCAAGGGGGTCGTCCAGGTCATAGTTGTCCTCCTGAATGTGATGCTCTTTTCGAGTACATCGCCTGTTAAATTAGCAGTCCGCGTGGGAGTAGGCAATTGCCCCCATCGAATAAAGGGCAATAGGCACGCCCTGCCGGACCACATCGTCAGCCTTCGTGCCAGCCTTCGATTCCGCCGCCCGCGGAGACGGTGAACCCGATCGCGGCGACCGCGACGGCCAAAGCCGCTCCGCCGAGCACCGCCGCCAAATAGATCCAGGGCACCGCGATGGCTTCCGGCGGAGGGTCGAACACCCCGGTGAGCAACTTGACCAGAACCTCGGCCACCAGCCACCCGCTCGCGAGGCCGATCGAGGCGCCGCCCACAAGGACGAGCCCGGCCTCGCCCCACACGAAGGCGCCGAGCTGCCGGGGCCTGGCACCGACCGCGACCAGGATCTCGAAGGATCGCTGCCGTTCGGCGAGGCCCAGCGCCAGCACCAGCCCGGCGGCCGCCGCCACCATGACCAATGCGAAGCTCAATTCGAGACGGGTTAGTCCGGCGAGGTCGACCGCCGTCAAACTCGATGAGATCCCCTGCACGGCATCGTCGATCCCGCTCACCTTCACGCCCGGAAGACTGGCCACGGCTGCCCTGGCTTCGGACACGACGAGCGCCGGCTTGCGGTTTGTTCGCAGCAGGATGATTTCGCTAGCCGCCGATCCGGTCTGCGCCGCCACATAGGTCGCATTGGCGACCAGGAAGGAGTCTTTCGGCGCGGTCGGGAACTCCCGCACGACGCCGACCAAATGGAACGGAACGACGTGGTATTGGTGGTCGGCTTGGTTCTGCAGGCGCAGGTTGATGCTATCGCCGGGGCCGAGCTGGTAGTCGTTGACGGTTTCCTGCGACACCAGCACGCCGTCCGGGGTGCGCGCCAACTCGGCCAAGGTGGCTCTGGCGTTCCCGCCGGCGAAAAAGGCGTCCGACATATTGGTCGCTTCGTCGATGCGGTTCGGGTCGATCCCATAAAGATCCTGAAGATCGCTGCCCACATAGGCGAAGCGATGCTGCATCGGCTGAGCCGCAACGACGCCCGGCAGCGCCGCGAGCTTGTCTCGGACGGCCGACGCCGGCGCTGCGGCAGCTCCGGTCACCGCCACGTCCGCTCCGTTGGTCAATTCCGCGTCGATCAGCGTTTGATGCTCGTATGTGCGGTTGAAGATGGCTGTCGAACTCGCGAAGGCAAAGGCGAGAGCCGCCAGCGCCACCCCGGCGGTCAGGCGCCGGCTTTGGCGCGCGAAGGTTGCCGCCACGACGTCCGACAACCGGCCGGCCAGAGGGAGCAGAACCCTGGCCACGGCGGGACGCCCGCGCCGAAGCACGTCCTCGACGAGCCTGATCGTCAACAAGCCGAGGCCGGCCCAAAGCAGGAACGGTGCGAGAAAGGATCCGTAGTCCACGGCTGTTGCCGCAACCCCTTCGGGCGCCAGCACGACCTGGTACCCGGCGGCGGCCGACCGCCAGAAGGCGATGCCGGCCAGGACGAGGAAAGCGACGTCGAGGTAGACGCGCGCCCAAAGCGGCGTCTCACGCATTCCGATGTCGCGGCGCGCCTCCGTGACCGTGCTGCCCCGCAGGTTTCTCCAGGTCGGCCAAAGCACGACGGCCGCCGCAAGCCCGATGCCCGCGACCGCAGCGACGATCGTCCAAAGCAGCCCCTTCGGGGACACCGTCGAGGTTTGCAGCAGGAAGCGGCCCGCGAGTTCCGAAAGCATCACTCCAAGGATCGCACCGCCTAAACCGACCATCAGGGTTTCGGCCCAGGCGAACCCGAAAACCTGCGACAGCGTTGCGCCGCGCAGACGCAGCAACGCGTGGTCGCGTTGTCGCTCGGCATTGCCGGCCGCGGCAACGGCTGCCGTCATCAGGGCCGCCAGGGCAACGCCGGGCGCACCGAGGAAAAGAAACAGCAGCTTGGCGTAGAGCGCGTCCTCGCGCACCGCTTCGAGCCGGGCGGCTAGATTGTTGGCGAGCAGCGCCGCGCCCGCGACTCGGCTTTCGAGGTTGCGGCCCTGGTTGCCGGCCACGATCGATGCCGCGACGGGATCTTGCGGCAGGCCGGAATGCATCAGGCGCAGGTGGATCTGCGAGTGTATGCTGTCCGGCCGCGTCGACCTCTGGGGGTCGAAGCTTTCGTGCCAGGGCAGCGACGGCAAAATCATGACGTTGTCGGGCGGCGCCCGCGGCCCCGCGCCGGCAGGAGCGCCGACCGCCTGGAACATCTGGTCGGCATTGGGAAGATCCACGACGCCGTCGACCGCAAAGCTGACATCCGAAAGACCAAGCCGATGCACCACCACGGTGCCACCGGGCTCGACATGCAGGTTGGCGGCCGTCTGCTGCGTCAGCAACACGCCGGCGAGCGGGCCCAGCAACGGACGCACCTGCCCGGGCATGGCGGAAAAGTAAGCAGCATCGAGGCCCAGAACCTTGCCGGCTCCGGTCGTTTGCGTGGTCCCACCCACCGACGCCTCGAAGCCGCCGACATCGGCATAGCCGACCGGCAGCATCGCCTTGACCGGAGCGGCCTGCCGGAGGGCTTCGTCCACCGCGGCAGGGTCGGCGTTCGGCAGCAGCTCGACCTGCCAATCGATTGCGACGGAAGCCACGGCTCTCGCGGTCATTGTGGCCGCACTCGTGCGCAGGAAGGCGCCGAGCGTCGCCAAAAACGCGACCGTCACCGCAATTCCCGCCATAGTGCCCAAGATGCGGCCGTAACGGGCACGCAACAAGCCCTCGATCCAGCGTCGGTACACGATCCTGATCCTTATTCGTGAGCCTCGAGCCGGCCGTGGTCCATGTGCCACACCGACCGCATCCGCTCCGCCACCGCCGCATCGTGAGTTGCGACGACCAGGGCGGCGTGGGCTCGATCCGCCCAATCCAGCAGCCGGTCAATCAGCCAGAGCGCGCCGGCACGATCGAGCTGGCCGGTCGGCTCGTCGGCAAGGATCATCCTGGGCTGCGCCGCCATGGCACGCGCCAGGGCGACTCGCTGCGCCTGACCGCCGGACAGCTGTTCCGGCAGCTTGTCGGCCATCGGCTCGACGCCGCAGGCGGCGAGCGCCGCCAGCGCGCGGTGGCGCGGCGGATCCCTGCAGACCCCAGCACGCTCCTCGGCGAGCAGGATTGGCAGTTCCACGTTCTCGACACTTGTGAGTGCCGGGATGAGGCTGGCCGTCTGAAAGACGACGCCGATCTGCGCGGGGCGCAGCGGCTCGCCTGCCCGCAGCCCCGGCCAGGTCAACGATCCCGCGGTCGGGGCGTCGAGCCTGGCCATCAGCCGAAGCAACGTGGTTTTGCCGCTGCCGGAGGGCCCCATCACGGCGATCCTGGACCCGGCCTCGACTCGACAGGATGCGGCCACGACGGCCTCGACCGCCGTCGCTCCGCGCTTGTACGTGCGAGAAGCGCGGTCAGCCTCGACCAGGATGTCAGTCATTCAGGAGTTTTCCGTCGCGGATTTCGATGACCCGGTCTGCGCGCGCCGCTAGCGCCGCGCTGTGGGTGGCCACCAGAACCGCCGCCCCCTCCCGGCACAAAGCCGAAAGCTGGTCGACCACGCGCACTTCCGTTTCAGCATCGACTTCCGCCGTGGGCTCGTCGCAGATCACGATGGCCGGTGCCGCTCCGAGCGCCACCGCCAAGCCGGCCCGCGCCGCCTCGCCGCCCGAAAGGCGCCCGGGTCGCGTGTCGCCGAGGGTTTCTATGCCGAGGCGTGCCAGCATGGGATCGAGTTGCGGCGCCGTCTTCGCACCCACAAGCTCGATCTGCAGGCGGACATTGTCCCGCACCGTCAGATGCTCGAAGAGATTACCCGATTGCAGCAGGATGCCGATGTGTTTCGCCCGAAGCCGCGCCCGCTCGGCTTCCGGACGCCGCGTCAGCCTCTCCCCGAGCACCTCGACGACACCGCCGTCCGGCTCGTCGAGCCCGGTCAGGCAGTTGAGCAGGGTCGACTTGCCGCTGCCGGACGGACCCTGGAGCACGATGAATTCGCCTGCCCGGAGCGTCAGATCGACGCCGCGAAGCGCCGCGGTCTCATCGTCGCCGACATGGAAGAAGCGATAGAGCCCGCTGGCCCGCAAAACAGGCGTTCGCAGCGCCACCACGCTCAGTTCCACCTGAACGCGTTCGACATCAGTTTCCACTGATCGACATTGTCGGCGCCGGCCGGTGCGGCAAAGTCGAGCGTAACGGTCCTGCCATCCTTGAACAGCAGGAAACGCTCGTGCTCGAGCCTGATCGGCTTTCCGGTCACCGGATTGGGATCGGAATTCGAGACATAAGTGACGCGGAGCGCTGGACCCGACTTGAGGCGAACCTCCTCCAGCTTGTCGAGTCTGGCCGCGTGGCCCTGCGCGGCGAGATCCGCCGCGATCTCCGGTTTGGCTGCCGCAACCGTCGGGGCCGCGTCGGCGTGTCCCACGGTGGCCAGGACGATATCGTATTTGTCGGCGAACTTGATGCCGTTCGGAAGCGTGGCCCGCGCCCAGCCTTCCGGGACCTTGAGAATGAAGCCTTCCGGAGCTTTGTAGTCTATGAAGACCTGATCGTCCGGAATGTCCCCCGGCGGATTCTTCTCCGGCGCTACCAACGTCTGCTGCGCCTGTACGGCGGACACAGTCGCAGCCGTCATCAGGAAAGCAATGCTCAGCGCTTGAACTGTCGTTGCGACAGTGCGACCAAATGAAGTCGGCATTGTGACACGCTCGCTCGGTCGGTTGATCTTGCGGCCTAACAAGCACGACAACACTGAGCTACGATTTAGTTGAAGGTCACGGAATCGAAGACTGGCTTTCGGGTACTCGCTTCAAATCCCCTGCCCTACCACGCACCGCAGCAGGCGTATGGTGCCGATCGCAAGGCTCGACTGGCCAGTGTTTCGATGACCCTCGCGGACCGGTCGCATTCTTCTGCTGAACTCACACCGGCACGCCCGCGGCACCGGTCGTCTCGCGCCTCATCTCGACCGTAGCAAGATGGCAGCGGATCGCATGGCCTGCATCGCGCTCGCTCAGCGGCGGCTCCTCGGTATCGCAGATCGGCCCGATGCGGCGCGGGCAGCGCGTATGGAACGCGCAGCCGGTCGGCGGCCGCACGGCGCTCGGGATCTCGCCCTTGAGGATGACCCGGCGCGACGTGCCGTCCGGCCCGGGAACCGCGGAAAGCAGGGCTTCCGTGTAGGGGTGGTGCGGGCCCCTGAAGACGCGCTCGGCGGGGCCGACCTCCATCAGCCGGCCGAGGTACAAGACCGCGATCCGGTCCGACAGATAGCGCACCACGCCGAGATCGTGCGAAATGAATAGGTAGCTCGTGTGCCGCTCGGCCTGGAGATCCGCCAGCAGGTTCAGGATGGCGGCCTGGACCGACACGTCGAGCGCGGAGGTCGGTTCGTCGCAGACCACCAGTTTGGGCGTGCCCGCGAAGGCACGCGCGATGGCGACGCGCTGCTTCAGTCCGCCGGAAAGCTGGCGCGGCTTGGCGGAAAGATATCGGTCGGCCAGCTGCACGCCGTGCGTCAGTTGCAGCATGCGCTCCTGCATGGGCCGGCCGCGCAGCTTGGCCAGGCGCTCGAGGGCGCGCCCGATGATGCGGCGGACCGTATGGGCGCGGTTGAGTGCCGAATCCGGGTTCTGGAAGACGATCTGCACGGCGTCGAGATTGCGCCGCGCCGGCAGCGGTGGGAGCGACTCGGCGTCGAGCAGCAATCTGCTGCCGGAATCGGGCGGGATGAGGCCGAGGAGGATGCGGGCCAATGTGGTTTTGCCGCTCCCCGATTCACCGACGAGGCCCAGCGTTTCGCCGGAGCGAAGGTGGAGCGAGATGTCCCGCAGGGCATGGACCGGGTGACCGCCGGAATCGAAGGTCTTGCCGAGGTCCTCGACGCGGAGCAGCGGGGCATCGGCTTCCGAGACCGCAGATCTGACGGCTGGATCGGGCCTCGTGGACCGCGGTAGATGGGGCGCATCCGCGTGGAAGTGGCAGCGGCTGGATCGTCCGCCGCCGAGCCCGATGAGCGGCGGTTCCGTTTGCCGGCAGATATCCTGCGCCATGGCGCAACGCGGGTGGAAGATGCAACCGGAGACCGCCATGGGCGAGGCCGGCAAGAAACCCGGAATGGTGTCGAGCCGCTCGTCGAGGCGGCTGGTGCCGCGGCGCGGCAGGCAGCGCAAGAGTCCTACCGTGTAGGGATGACGCGGCTCCGCGAAGATTTCGCGTGTCGGACCTTCCTCGACCAGCCGTCCGGCGTAGAGCACGCCGACGCGGCTGCACATGCGGGCGATGACGCCGAGGTTGTGGCCGATGAACAGGACCGAGGTCGAGTGCTCGGCCCGCAGTGCCTCGATGAGGTCGAGAACTTCCGCTTCGACCGTGGCGTCGAGCCCTGTGGTAGGCTCGTCGAGGATGATGAGCTTGCGTTCGACCGCAAGCGCCATGGCGATCACGACGCGCTGCTGCATGCCGCCCGAAAGCTGGTGGGGGTAGCGCTCCATCACGCGCTCGGGATCGGTGATGCGGACCCGGCGCAGCACATCGAGGGTACGGGTCTGCGCCTCGCTCTCCGATGCACCCACGAGAGTGAAGACTTCGGCCACCTGCGGGCCGATCCGGATCGACGGATTGAGCGCCCGGCCGGGGTCCTGGTAGACCATCGACACGCTGCGTTCGCGCAGCCGCCTGAGCGCCTCGTCCGGCATCAGGGTCACGTCGTGGCCATCGATCAAAATGCGGCCTGCGGTGATCCGGCCGTTGCGCGGCAGATAACGCATGACCGCCATGGCGGCGGTGGATTTGCCGCAACCCGATTCGCCCACGAGGCCGTAGGTTTCACCGCGCCCGATCTGCAGATCGAGCCCACGCAGCACGGACCGATCGCGACCGCGCACCCGGTAGGCGACATCGAGGTTTTCGACCCGCAGGGCGATCTCGTCAGCAGGCGGAGGTTCGCGGGTCATTCCGCGACCCCCGCAACACCATCCGCAATGAGATTGACCCCGATCACCAGTGACGCGATGGCAAGCGCGTCGAACAGCACCGTCCACCAGTAGCCGCCGCCGATCAGGGCGTAGTTCTCCGAAATGGCGAGGCCCCAGTCGGACGAGGGAGGCTGCAGCCCGACGCCCAGGAAGGACAGCGTTGCCACGGTGAAAATCGCATAGCCCAGGCGCACGGTCAGCTCGACCACGATGGGTGGCAGGACATTGGGCAGGATTTCGACGAACATGATATGCAGGGCATTCTCGCCGCGGAGCCGCGCGGCCGCCACATAATCGAGGTTGCGCTCGGTCAGCACCGCGGCTCGCACGGTCCGGGCGATCAGTGGCGTGAAGCTCAGGCCGATGGCGACGATGACGGTCAGGTTCGAGGTGCCGAGCGCCGTCAGCGCGATCAGCGCCACGATAAGCAGCGGCAATGCTAGCACGGCTTCAACCACCCGGCTGACGATGTCGTCGATCGGGCCGGGGAAGAACCCCATCACCAAGCCGAGCGTCGTGCCCAGCACGACGCCAAGCACCGTCGCGAGAGGTGCCACGACCAAAATGTCGCGCGCACCCGCTATGACGCGGGCGAAGAGGTCGCGGCCGAGCTGGTCGGTGCCGAACCAATGGTCGGCCGAGGGTGGCGCTAGGGCGTTGAGGATGTCATCGCCAAGCGGATCGACGTAGCTCTGCCCGACGGTGGCGCAGAAAACCCAGAACAGCAGGATCGCCATGCCGCACAGGAAGGCCGGCGAACGCAGCAGCAGCCGCGTCCGCTCGAACCGCGGTTGGCGGAACCCGGCGGGTTCCGGCTCGGCGGTCGAGATCGTGCTCAAGTGCCGGCCCCGTAGCGAATGCGCGGGTTCAGCATCGCATAGGCCAGATCCGCGGCCAGCGTGGAGACGACGTAGATCAGACCGACGGTCAGCACGCCGGCTTCCAGCATGGGAAAGTCGTGGCTCCGCGCCGCCGAATAGATCAAGCCGCCGATGCCCTGGTAGTGGAACAGGGTTTCAACCACCACGAGGCCGCCGATCAGGTAGCCGGTCTGCGAGGCCACGACCGTGATGGTCGGCAGCAGCGCATTGCGCAGCACATGGCGCCAGATCACGGTCCGCCACGGCAATCCCTTCAGCACGGCGGTGCGGGTATACTCGCTGTCGAGTGCCGCGACCGTGCCGGCCCGCGCCATTCTGGCGATATAGCCGAACAGTACCAGCACCAGCGGGATCGAGGGCAGGATCAGGTAATAGAGCTGAGTGAAAAAGCCCGCATCCGGCGGCGGCGTGGCGGTAATCGGGAAGAGACGCAGCCCGATGCCGAGCGTCAGGATCAGCACGATGCCGGAGACGAATTCCGGCACGACGGTTGCGGACAGGCTCGTCAGCGTGATGGCGCGATCGATCCATCGGTCCTGGTTGAGGGCCGCCACCACCCCGCCGTAAATGCCGAGCGGCACCACGATGAGGAAGGCCACGGCGCCCAGCTTGAGCGAATTGACGAGCGCGGTGCCGACGAAGGGCGCCACCGGTGACCTGTACGTATAGGAGGTGCTCATGTCGCCGGTGACGAAATGGCTGATCCAGTCCCAGTATTGCACCAGCATGGGCCGATCGACCCCAAGCTGATGATCGAGCACCGCCACCGCACGCGGATCGGCGAGCGGACCCAGGATGGAGCGCCCGACATCACCGGGAAGCAGCTGGCCGCCCGCGAAGACCAGCACGCTCAGAAGAAAGAGCGTGACCAGCGACAGCGGGATGCGGCGGATCAGGAGGCTGAGGATGGCGGCAATCCTTGACCGAGTAAGGCGGCAACCCCCGATGCCTCATCCAGAACCGGCTACGGACCAACCGTGTCGCAGGACGGGGATCGGGTCGAAGTTTGGCTCCGGCCGCACCATGGTGCCGCCCAGTCGGCACCCCCGTCCTTCGACACGCCGCGACGACGCGGCTCAGGACAAGGAAACGAGAGGCCTTCCGCCACCTCCCTTTGGGACAGGCTACCCGATCGCCGCCTGATCAAGATACAGGCGGTTTGCGATGGGCGGGATGCCGGTGAGCCCTTTCTTGGTGGGCACGAGATAGTCGTAGTAATAACCGAAGATGATCGGCGTCTCGTCGAGCAGGAGGGTCTCGATCTTGCCCGCGATGGCGCGCTGGCCGCCGATATCCGCCGTTCGGCCGAACTGGCCGACGAGGTTGTCGTATTCGGCATTCTTGAAATGCGCGCCGTTCCACGGGCCGTCGCTGAGCAGCGGGGCACGCAGGAAGACGTTCGGCACGCCGCGATGGCCGTAATCGGTAATGCCCATTTGGCTGTCGAGCCAGTCGGACTGGCCGAAGACGGCTTTGCCGTAATAGGCGTCCTGCGATTCGATGTTGAGCGTGATGTCGACCCCGATCTCGCGCGCGAAATTCTGGATCAGCACGGCATATTGTGGGATTTCGAGGTAGCGTTCGGTCGTCAGCGTCACCTTGAGGCCCTTGCCGACGCCGGCGGCTTCGAGCAGTTGTTTCGCCTGTTGGATGTCCTGTTCGCGTTGCGGCACCGATGGGTCGCTCGACGGGAACGCCGCGGCGAACGGGCTGTCGTTGCCGAGGGAGCCGTAACCGTGGAGCAGCCCGGCGACGAGCTTCTTGCGGTCGAGGCTCAGCGCGATGGCGCGGCGGATGCGCTTGTCGGCGAGCGGGCCGGTGTCGCAGCGCATGTGCACCTGCTGATGGGCCGTGCCTTTTTCGCGAATGATGGTGATGTTGGGGTCATTCAACAGCCCCTGGCCGCTGATGACCGGGAGCTGATCGATGACGTCGACCTGCCCGCCCTGGAGGGCCAGGATACGCGGTTCCAGCGCGTCGAAGAACGTAAACTCCAGCCGATCCGGCAACGGCTTGGTGCCCCAATAGGCCTCGTTGCGCACGAAAGAGGCGCCGACCTTCGGCGTGAACTTGTCGAGTTTGAAGGGGCCGGTGCCGTCCCAGTTCTTTTCGTAATCTCCCTTGTAGCTCGCCGGCAGGATGATGCAATTGTAGTTGTCGGACGAGACCACGTAGGGAAAAGCGCCGTAAGGCGCATCGAGATGAAACTCGACCGTCAGGTCGTCGACCTTCTTGGTGTTTCCCTTCGACAGTATCCCTTTGAAAGCCGAGAGTGCATTCGAGGCATTGTTGGGGTCGGCCAGGCGGTCGACGGTCGCCACCACGTCGTCAGCGTTGAGGGTGCCGCCGCTCTGGAACTTGACGCCGGAGCGCAGCTTGAAGGTCCAGACCGAAGTGTCGTCGTTATGGGTCCAGCTTTCGGCCAGCACGGGCTTCAGGGTCAGGTCGGGCTGGGTGACGCAGAGGAATTCGCCGGCTTGGATCAGCAGCGTCAGCCCGCCGTCATCCGCCACCGTTACGGGATTGACGGCGCCCGCCGGGACCGCCTGAGCGATCCGGATCGTGCCGCCCGGTTTGCCTTGTGCACGTGCCGTGGTCGGAAAGGCGCCCAGGCCCGCAACGCTCGCCAGGCTGCCGAGCAGCGGGACGGACAAGCCCAGCATGGTGCCGTGGCGCAGGAACGCGCGGCGATCGATCCGCCCGGCCAGGAGTTGGTCCATCAGGTCGTTGTCGATCGCGCCCAGCCGGCGGCGAAGCGTGTCGAACTGCTTGAAACCATCGGTCATGGGAAGGCCTGTGCTAACGGGATAAGGTTCGATGACGACTCAGTTGAGCGTTGAAGCGAGAACCGGTCAAGTGCTTCGTAGCTTCGTCTGCCCATCCGCCTGTCGCGGTCGCGTCATGCGCCCGCCTCGCTCCGCAGGATACTTGCTCCGATGTTCGATCCGGCCGCCCAAGCCTATCCCCGCGACCTTGTCGGCTACGGCGCCAACCCGCCGCACCCGCACTGGCCGTGCGAGGCGAGGGTCGCGGTGTCGATCGTGCTGAACTACGAAGAAGGGGCCGAATACTCGATTTTGCACGGTGACGCGCAGTCGGAGACGGCGCTGACCGACATGGACCGGCCGGCCCCGCTGATCGGGGAGCGCAGCCCGAATATCGAGTCCAATTTCGAATATGGCAGCCGGGTCGGCGTTTGGGAAGTCATGCGCCTGCTGAAGGGCCATAGGGTCGAGGCGACCGTCCATGCGGTCGGCATGGCGCTCGAACGCAATCCGGAGGTCGCGTCCGCGTTCCGGGATTGGGGCGTCGAGGTGGCCTGCCACGGCCAGCGATGGATCGACTACCAGTTCGTGCCCGAAGCGGTCGAGCGCACCGATGTGGAGCGTTGCATCGAGGTGATCACGCGGACGATCGGCCGGCGTCCGGTCGGCTGGTACACCGGCCGGCCCAGCCTCAACACGCGGCGACTCGCGGTTGAGGCCGGCGGCTTTCTCTACGATAGCGACGCCTACAACGACGACCTACCCTATTGGGTGAAGGTGGCAGGGCAGCCGCACCTCGTGCTGCCGTACAGCTTCGACAACAACGACAGCCGCATGAACCGCAGCCAGGGGTTCGAGACCGGCGACGATTTTTTTCGCTACACGCGGGACGCCTTCGACTGGCTATACCGGATGGGCGAGGAAGGGCGGCCTCGCATGATGTCCGTAGGCTTGCACGCTCGCATCATCGGCCGTCCCGGGCGCATCGGCGCGCTGGCGAGGCTGCTCGACCACATGCAGAGTCGCGAGGGAGTTTGGCTGGCGTCGCGGCAAAACATTGCGCGCCACTGGCGGGACCGGTTTCCGGCGACCGGCGGGCCTCATTCGACATGGGCGAAGGCAACGGCCTGATAGTCCGGCCAAAGTCTGACGCTCGATATCCTGTAAGGCGAGGGGAATACGGTGCTCGCCTCGCACACACGCGGAAGATGAAGACATCGGATGACCATCGAACTGAAACTCCTAGGCTGGACGCTTGTCCTGGCACTCGTCCAGGTCCTCCTCCCCTCGCAATTTCGCGACAGGGAGACCGGCCGGACCTATAATGTAGGCCCGCGGGATGACCCCGGTCCACCCCTGGGCAGGGTCACCGGCCGCCTGCAGCGCGCCCAAAGAAATCTCTTCGAAACGTTGCCGGTCTTCGGGCTGGCCGTGCTGGTGGCGCACGTCACCAGCCGCGAAGGCGCACTGACGTTCTGGGGCGCATGGCTCTATTTCGTGGCGCGGATCGTCTATGTGCCGCTCTACGCACGCGGCATCCCCTATGTGCGCTCGGCCGTGTGGCTCGTCTCGTTCGTCGGCGTGCTCTTGGTGCTGCTCGCCGTGCTCGGGCCCTAGTACCACGCGCGGAAAACAGCTGCGAGGCAGCGCCCGCATGAGCCGAGCCATCATCGCCGATGGTGAAAACGTGGGGGAGGTCTGGAAACGAGCGCGCGCGGCTACCTCCCAGCCAGCCACTTAACAATACAGAGCACTTGGGTCATTTTGGCAGAAACCTTACATCGGCAATTTCGTCCGTCCAGCCTCGATGTAATCGTTCAGCGTTCTCAAATTTTTACCATTACACCCGAGTATAACAACAGAATTGAACTCCGGCGAACTCTCCAAGCGCATCAGCAAATCGCCAAGTTGCTCATGACCAGAAACAAAGGTTACAATCGGTGCAGCCTCTTTGCATTTTTGAGCAACGATTTCCAGAACCTTTTTTGCAGTTTCGACTCGAATCATCGCCGGATCGGTTGGGACCATAACAAGCCTCCCGTGTGCCTTGCCATCTCTACTTGAGGCGACACTCCGATCATGCTGCCCCCAATGGTCGTTGAGCCGGCACTCTACGTCACGCCCGCGTCGGCAAGTCGATGGTAACCGCGTCCTTTGTAGTTGCCCAATCATCCGTTCGTCGAGCTTCACATGGCAAATTAGCGTTAGGCTGGAGACCCGCCTTCTCGAGCCCTCGACACTGCCGTCACGGGCATCCAACACGTACCACCTCTTGCCCGAAGAGGTTAAACGCTGGATGAGATCCCAGTTCGCGGGAAAAGGCGAGACCTCTCCCTCAGGCATGTAGATCGTTTGGCCGTCGAGGCTGATCGCCATACTGTCCACCCCGAACGGATAGGCCTTGATTCATGTCAACATGTCGGATCGTCGGTCAAACGCCAGCATAGAACCGTAGCCGGGGTCGCCGCCGTTTCCGCCGAAGCTGATGTAGAGGAGCCCCGAGACGGACTCGCGGCCAGGCCGCGCACGCCGCCCGTCGTCGGTACGCTGATTGCCTGCACGAGATGATGGTGGTTCACCAGCCGATGGCGCAGGGAACCAACGGCCACACTGATGCGCGTAACCGCGTCAACCAGCTGCCCCCACCGCTTATGGACGGATTCTGGTAGTCGCTTCGCTGACGCCGGCCGCTAGCGCCTGCCGGTAGAATTCATCCGCCAGAGCCTTGTCGCCCTTTAGACCTTGAGTGTTATGTTCGGCCAGGATCGAAGGATTGTACGTGTCGCCGAGAATGAGAAGCGCGGCGGCGCTGCCGGAGCGCACGGCCCGCTGCAGCAGCAGACGAGCTCCCCCGACATCCCCTTCATCCAGCAATTTCACGGCACGAGCGATGATAGGATCGCGATCGAATGTTGATGCCAAGCGGGACGGCAGCTCGGGAGAGACGGAGATTTGGTGATGCCGCGCCGTGTCGTCCGAAACGGACCCCCACATCTGCGGTCCAGTGCGCTTTGGATCATCTGATGCGGCGCCTTTGATTTGGTCCCATGTCGCAGTGGGGAAGATCACTGAGTCTTCTCGACTTGCATCCTGTCGGCTTGACATGGCCGCTTGGTTCGGCGGCGTTAGCGCAACGGCGTGGGCCGTCAACTCCCCTTCAATTTCCGCCGCACCCGGTGTCGCGCTGACATCCAGACTCAGCGATTCAATGCCGGAACCCTCCTTCCTGGGCTGCTGGAGCTGGTCCCGAGACCAGGGCACTGTCGCCTGCTCAGTCTCGAGTTGCCCCTGCACCGCCTCCACCTGCGCACTTGCGCTGCCTTTAGCCGCAGCCTGCTTCTTTGCTTCAGCCGCTTCGGGGAATGCTTGCGCCTGCCGCTCACGTGCTGCCGCGAGATCGCGGTCAAGTCCTTTGGATCGCGCCTGCTCGGTCTCGAGCTGCTTTTGCAGCGCCTCGACCTGCGCGCTTGCACTGCGCTCCGCCGCGGCCAGCTTGT